>JAHFFQ010000135.1 GCA_023247875.1 Candidatus Omnitrophota bacterium
AAAACAAGATTGTGTATATCGGTAAAAGGAACGGGGCAACGTTAACCATCGGCTTAAAGAAACTAAACATAATTTCTAAAAGCTTATGCCCCTTATTGTAAATTATTACCGGTTCCCAAACAAATAAATAAACCGCCAGAAAAGTAATTATACCGTTTACGAGAACCTGCTGCAGGTACGGATCTATCTGGACAAATTCATTCAAAAAAGACACAACAGAAGAATAAACAAAAGGCAGGATAATAACCGCGAGAATGAATTTAATTATTCCAAAAAGTTTGCTGGATAACCCGGATATCTTACTGGAGAAATCTCCGGAAAGCCCACCGAAATCATTTTGCGCAAAATCTTCTTTGCCTTTTGCCGCTTGCTTATCGGAAAATTCTTTTTTGGCCATTTAAATACGGCTGCAGGGCTTTGGGAATCAAAACCGAGCCGTCCTCCTGTTGGTAATTTTCTAATATCGCCACCACTGTGCGCGGTAATGCCACGCCTGAACCGTTTAGGGTATGCACAAATTCAATCCTTTTGCCTTCTTTGCGGCGGAATCTTATATTTGCCCGGCGGGCCTGAAAACTTTCAAAATTACTGCAGCTGGATACCTCAAGCCACTTGTCTGTCCCCACGGCATAGGCCTCCAAATCATAACATTTGCTTGCGGCAAAACTTAAATCCTGCGTAGAAAGCATCACCACCCGGTAAGGCAGCTCTAAAAGCTGTAAAACCTCTTCTGCATCCGCGACTAATTTCTCCAGTTCTGCATAAGAATCTTCGGGCTTGACAAATTTGACCATCTCCACCTTATCAAACTGATGCACGCGGACTAATCCTTTGGTATCTTTTCCGTAAGAACCTGCCTCTCTCCTGAAACATGCCGTATAAGCGGTATAATTAATCGGCAGCTTATCCTCTTCCAGAATTTCATCGCGGAAAATATTAGTTACCGGGACCTCCGCTGTAGGAATGAGAAAAAGGTCATCGTCTTTTAATTTATACATATCCTCTTCCAGTTTCGGCAGCTGCCCGGTGCCAAGCATCGAGGCGCGGTTAACTAAAAACGGCGGGAAAATTTCCGTGTAACCGTGTTCGTTAGTATGCAGGTCAAGCATAAAATTAATCAGCGCCCGCTCTAATTTTGCCCCCCAGCCCTTAAAAAGGATAAAGTTTGAGCCGGTGATTTTAGTCGCGCGGTTAAAATCTACGATGTCTAAATTCTGGCAAAGCTCGATATGGCTAAGCGGCTTAAAGTCAAGTTTCTTTACTTCCCCCCAGCTGCGCACGATTTTATTGCAGGAAGCATCCCCTACCGGTAACGATGAATGCGGCAGATTAGGGATATTTAAGAGCAGTTTATTTAGTTCTGTTTCCTGTTCTTTTAATTGAGCTTCCAGCCCGCCGATATGTTTTGAGATTTCCTTCATTGAGGAGATTTTAACTTTCGCGTCTTTTTTTTCTTTAAGCAGGACACCTATCTCATCATTTGCTTTATTACGCTTAGCAGCCAATTCTTCAAACTCGTTCAATGCCTTACGGCGCGTATCGTCAATTTTAATAATGCTGTCTATGTCAATTTTTAAAGCGCGGTTCTTAATTGCCTGTTTTACTAAATCCTGGTTTTCTCTTATAAATTTTATATCCAGCATTTATCCCTTTACTACTCCCAGCGGGCGCATGCGGCAAACCCGCTTTCCGATTCCCGCGTTAGCCACCACATCCACTACATCATTTACGTCTTTATAGGCCATCGGCGCCTCTTCAGCCAGAGTATTACGGCCGGAAGCTTTGACTATTATACCTTTAGATCTTAATTCTTTCAATAACATATCCGAGTTAATGGCTTTTAAGGCTGCGGTGCGCGATTTCAGGCGGCCGGCGCCATGGCACGTACTGCCAAAGGTCTCCTGCATTGCTTTTTCAGTGCCGACGAGTAAGTATGAATTTCTCCCCATATCTCCGGGGATAATTACCGGCTGGCCGATTTTCCTGTATCTTTCGGGGATATCCGGATGCCCCGGCCCAAAAGCGCGGGTTGCCCCTTTGCGATGCACACAGAGCTTCTTGTCCTGGCCGTTAACCCTATGTGTCTCGATTTTGGCAATGTTGTGGGCAACATCATAAATCAAAAACATTCCCAGTTTCTGCCAGGATAAGCCAAACACTTTTTCAAATGCCTGCCGGGTTAAATGCATCAGGCACTGGCGGTTTGCCCAGGCATAATTTGCCGCGCATCTCATTGCCCCCAAATAAGCCTTGGCCTCACTTGAATTAACCGGAGCGCAGGCAAGCTGCCTGTCCGGTACATTTATCTTATATTTTGCCAGGCTTTCGACCATCTTACGCGAATAATCTTCGCAAATCTGATAACCGAATCCGCGAGAACCTGAATGGATCATTACCATTACCTGGCCCAAATTAAGGCCCAATGTATCGCAAGCCTGGCGGTCATAAAGCTGATCAATTATCTGCACCTCTAAAAAATGATTTCCTGAACCAAGCGTACCTGATTGGGCTTTTCCCCTCTGAAACGCCCGTTCTGAAACTGCCTGCGGATCTGCCCCCGGCATTTCACCGTTTTCTTCGGTACATTCAAGGTCATCCTCTGTGCCAAACCCTTTTTCGACCGCCCAGCGTGCCCCTTTGATTAATATTTCTTTTTCCTCTTTTGCCCCGACTCTTATATCACCATGAGAGCCGACTCCGGCAGGGACATCGGAAAACAAACGATAGATTAAATTTTCAAGTTTATCTTTAATATCTTCATGCTGCAGATTTGTTTTAAGCAGCCTGACGCCGCAGTTGATATCATAACCCACAAGGCCAGCTCCGACAACTCCATCTTCCTCAATATCTGTTGCTGCTACACCGCCAATCGGCATGCCATAGCCCCAATGAATATCCGGCATTGCGATAGAGGCTTTTACAATTCCCGGCAGGAATGCGACATTAGCCACCTGCTCCAAGGCCTTGTCCTGATAAATGCTCTCTAATAACTTTTCGTCAGCATAAATTAATCCGGGCACCCGCATCCCCGGCTTATAGCTCTTCGGAATACGCCAGCGGTAATTATCAATTTTTTCTAATTGAATGCTAGACTCAGACATCAAAAATAACCTCTGCCTGCCAGAGAAAACCGGTTTTTTCGACTTTAAGCTGATGGTAGGTAGCTGCCTTGATTTCAACGTTCACCTTATAATTTCTTATATCAGTGCCTATAGCAATCGCGTCGACGAACTGCTCATTAATCTGGCTTATCTTAATATCCTCAAAGATTAACGCCTCCGCGGCGGACACCGACAACAATTCATTGAGCCAGTTAACAAAAAGCTCCTCCACATTACCTGCTTTTTGCGTAATTACGATTTTATGTTTTTCCGGGTATTGAATTTTTTGTTTTTCTGACGCAATATCGGTTATCGCAAGGCAAGCCTTTTTAAATAAACCTCCCAGGGTCAAAGATTTAACCCTGATGCCGATATCCGCGGTATGCTCTAAAACTTCGTAGTTTTTCAGCACGTTTATTGCAGTTAGGTAGGATAAAAATTGGGCCATGTAGGAGTCGAACCTACGACCTTGATCTTAAGAGGATCCTGCTCTGCCAATTGAGCTAATGGCCCTAAATTAGTTTACTTATTTTACCTTGAAAATTAGTAATATTCAATTACAAATATGCGCCTGGCAGGAGTTGAACCTGCAACGCCTAGCTCCGAAGGCTAGCGCTCTA
>JAHFFQ010000136.1:0-1992 GCA_023247875.1 Candidatus Omnitrophota bacterium
AGGAAGAAAGACAAAATCAGCTTACCCTTGAAACCACTCGGGCTTTTTGCAGGGATAAGCAAGGAAGACAGTGGGTCTTGATTGATGTTCCCGGGCACAGGGAGCTGATCAAAAATATGATTGTCGGAAGCTCTTATGCCGATATCGCCGTGCTGGTAGTTGACACCCGGGAATCATTAAAAGAGCAGGCCAAAAGGCATATTCATATCTTAAAGTTCCTGGGGATCAAAGAGCTCATATTGGTTATCAATAAAATGGACAGTGTCGGCTATTATAAAGAATATTTTACGCATGAAAAAACAAAATTCTTAGAGTTTCTGGGTAAATTAAACATAAAGCCCGGATATTGTATCCCGGCGGCGGCCAAGCAAGGAGATAATCTTGTTAAAAATTCTCAAAAAATGAGGTGGTATAAAGGGAAAACCCTTATTGAGGCATTGGCTATGAGCTGCCGGAAGGAAAAGCCCGGTGATTTTAGGCTGCCGGTCCAGGATATATATAAAAACGGCAAGCAAAGTATTATAGCCGGAATGGTTATTTCGGGCAGGATTAGAACCGGCCAAAAGATAACAATTCTTCCTGACGGCAGGGAGGCTAAGATAAAACAGATAAAGGTTTTTAATAAAGATTCCGGCAGCGCCGGATTCCCGGAGAACATCGGCCTGGTTCTTGATCAAGATGGAGAATTAAGGAGGGGAATGGTTTTATGCAAGCCAAAACTGCCGAAGGTAACCACAAAAATTATGGCAAAAATATTTTGCGTTATCCCGGTAGGGATAAAGGAAAGCCTAAGTTTTAAGTCATCATCCCAGGACACCGCGGCGCGCATAAAAAAGGTTATTACTGTTTGGGATTCGGCAGATCTAGGGGCAAAGCCTCAAAGTGCCACCCTGCAGGCATTAGACCTTGCGGAGATTGCTTTAGATATGGACAACCCTGTGGTAATAGAACAGTTCCATGGTATAAACAGTTTAGGGAGGTTCGTGTTGGAGAATAAAAACAGGGAAATTTGCGCCGCGGGAATAATTTTGTGAGGTTTGATGTTATATTCACGTAGTTATGTAGATCCCGGTTCAGGGTTTGTATTCGGGCAGGGTTTATCTGTTGTCTGGGTAGTGCTTCTAGGGCTATGCGGATTTTTTTTATTAATTCTTAGATTTTTTTTCAGGTTCTTAAGAAGATTTTTCTTTATCTTTGTCTTTGCCGCTTTAATCCTTGCCGCCGGAGGTTTGCTGATGCTTAAAAATTCCCCGAAGACGAAAATAATTATTATAGGTATTGACGCTATGGATCCTGTGATCAGCGAAAAGCTGATCCAGGAGGGAAGGCTGCCGAATTTTTCTTACCTCAAAGCCAACGGCACATATTCACGCCTTGCCACGACCAATCCTTCGGAATCAGCGGTTGCCTGGACAAGTTTTGCTACAGGCCTGAATCCGGGAGGCCACGGCATATTTGATTTTGTCATGCGTAACCCTGATAATTATCAGCTTTATTTAAGCCTTAACGAAACCGATAACCAAAAGGGCCGCATTAGGATCAAATCGCGCAGAAAAGGCAAAGCCTTCTGGGAGATCTTGTCAGAACACGGGATCCCGAGTTTTATTTACTTTTGCCCCAACACTTTTCCTCCGCAGCCGTTGTTAGGGAAAATGGTTTCCGGAATGGGCGTGCCGGATATTACCGGGACCATGGGTACCCATTCTTTTTATACCACAAAAACATTATCCTCCGGCACCGTTGAATCCAGGGGCAAGGTTATCCCGGTTGTTCTTAAAAACGGAGTTATTAATACGCAGATTTACGGTCCGAAATTCGCATCTGTCGGTAATGCTGCCGGCGAAAGCAGCATTCCTTTTAAAATAATTATTCGCCCGCAGGCAAAGCAGGCAGATCTGGAGTTTGAAGGGAATAAGGCCACGCTTAAGGAACAAAGCTGGAGCAACTGGCTGCCGGTAACTTTTAATATAGGAGCATTCAAAAAAGCCAAAG
>JAHFFQ010000136.1:2002-3662 GCA_023247875.1 Candidatus Omnitrophota bacterium
GCGCCACATATCCGGAATTAAGGCTTTATATGAGCCCGGTGAACTTTGACCCAAGGAGGCCGCTTTTCTCTATATCTTATCCTAAAGAGTATTCCGCTAAATTAGCGGGAAAGGCAGGTTTATTCTATACTCAAGGGATGCCCCATGATACCTGGGCTTTGACTGAAGGGCGGCTGGATGAGCAGGCATTTTTGGAGCTTACAGATGAGATCCTGGAAGAAAACCAGAGAATGCTGCACGAAGCTTTAAGGGATTTCAAAAAAGGGGTATTCTTCTACTATTTTGAGACGCTAGACGCGGTGCAGCATATGTTTTGGCGTTATTTGGACGCAGCACACCCTCTTTATGAGAATGATCCCCGCTACCGGGAAACTATTTACCGGTATTACGAAAAGATGGATAAAATCATTGGGGGGGTCTTAAAAGGCCTGGATAAAGATACGCTGCTTATTGTTCTCTCAGACCATGGATTTAATCCTTTCCGTAAGGCGGTAAGCTTGAACCGCTGGCTTTTAGAAAAGGGGTATCTTTTCCTGAAAGAGGGGTCTATTGAAAGCAGGGAATTCTTTGAAGAGGTGGATTGGTCAAGGACAAAAGCTTATGCGTTGGGGTTTGGCGGGATTTATTTAAATAAAATCGGCCGCGAATATTACGGGATAGTAAGCCAAGCCGAAGCGAATAATTTAGGGAGTGAGATCGCGCATGGCCTGGAAGCGGCGCTTGACCCGCAGTCGGGAGGAAAATTTATCAACAGGGTATATTCCGGGGATGATATTTTTAACGGTCCCTATAAAAATGATGCTCCGGATCTCTTCGTAGGCTTTAACCGCGGATATCGTGCTTCCTGGCAGACCGCTTTAGGGGCAGTGCCGGCAGCCCTTATTGAGGAAAATAACAAAAAATGGAGCGGGGATCATTTAGTTGATCCTGCCCTGGTGCCGGGTGTAATATGGATTAACAAGAAAGTAAAACTTAGCCACCCATCAATAATGGATATTGCGCCAACGGTATTGGAAATCTTTTTGATACCTAGCCCAGCAGGCATGCAGGACAGTCTTTTGGCAGATAATAAATCCTGAGAGATCCAAAATGCAAAACGCAGGGTGCCGTGAAATCACCTAAAAAAGTGGCTGATTCAAAACAAGGCACTTACAGGGGACATCCCAAAGAGGGCAGTTATGGGGAGGAGAGTGAGAAGTTGAGTTGGATTGGAAGACAATGAGCCTTAAAAAGAAAAAAGAAAGATCAAGCACGCTTAAGCGGAGTATGGTTTTAGATAAAGAAGAGGGAAGGTGGAAGATAACCCGGATTGATTTTTCGTTATACCCATAAAAATAAAACCGATGCCTATATGTAAAGGAAAGAACAATACAATTTCAAATTTCAGGCAATTGAGCTTTTGGATTCTGTTTCTTATATTTGCCGGTTATCTGGTTTTAAGCTTATATAGGATCAAAGAATGCCAGATGACGGAGGATGAATTCTTCAGCATTAATATAGCGCAGCGCTCTCTCGGCCAAATTTGGAGCCTGAAACCCCACCCCAATGTTTTTTATTTCAACAGTTCTCCCCCCATGTACGAGACTCTCTTGCATTTCGTCTGGCACTTTTCACATGAGAGCCTTTTCTGGGCCAGGGCCCTATCGGTCGCCTTAAACGC
>JAHFFQ010000137.1 GCA_023247875.1 Candidatus Omnitrophota bacterium
CTCTGCATACTTGAGCTCATAGCCTTCTTGGGGCTGCGGATTATTCAACGCCAAAATTCCGGATGGACCAATGGTCAGCTTAAAGGAACCCCTGCCGCTAATGTCAACGGCTACGCTTGCAGTTATATCCTCCATAGGCACTGACATAGAACCAATTCTATTAATGCCGATCTTTTTCCCCAATGCCTCCTTAAAAGCCTGCCCCAATACAATCCCTAAATCTTCGTTTGTATGATGTATGTCCACTTTCAAGTCAGCTTCGCTGGTAGTAACCTCTAAATCAAAATGTCCCCAGAATGCGAATAATTCCAGCATGTGGTCCAAAAAACCTATGCCCGAATTAATCTTTGATTCTCCGGAGCCGTCAATATTCAGCTTGACGGTTATATTGGTCTCTTTGCTCTTTCTGTTTATGCTGGCCTCTCTCATCTTTCTCCTTTATTCGAATCTCGCCTTTACCGAATCCACGTGCTTCTGCAGACCTTCGATGCCGGCGATCTTTTCCAGCGGCTCGCGCATCTTCTCAAGCGCTTTTTTTGAATAGCTGATAACATGAGTGCTTTTGACAAAATCAAAAACCGATAACCCGGAAAAGAACCTGGCTGTGCCGGCTGTTGGCAAGACATGGCTTGGCCCGGCGACATAATCACCTACTGCCGCCGGACTATACGGCCCCAGGAATACTGCCCCGGCATTTTTCACTGATCTAACCAGCCTGCCCGGATTCTGCACCAAGATCTCCAGGTGTTCAGGGGCTATCCTGTTGGCTATTTCACAGGCCTGTTTTAAATTCTTGGCCAGGATAATATAACCATTATTGCCGTCCAGCTGGGATTTAACCTCTTTAGCCAGGCTCTTGGAATTTGTGATCAATATAGCCAAACCTTTTGTATGCTCGGCCTGGGCGCGCAGGTCCGCAATGACAAACTTCGGGTCGCTGAAACGATTGGCAATAATCACCAGCTCCGTGGGTCCTGCGATCATATCTATATCCACCATACCAAATGCCTGGCGCTTGGCCTCGCTGACATAAATATTTCCCGGGCCGACAATCTTATCCACCCGCGGGATGGTCTTAGTCCCGTAAGCCAAAGCAGCTATCCCTTGTGCTCCGCCTACGCGGTAAAATTCGTCAACTTTCAAAAGGTCGGCCATTACCAGGATATGCGGATTGATATTCCCGTTTTTATCCGGCGGGCTGATCAAAATTATTTTTTTCACCCCCGCCAGCTTTGCCGGTAATACGGTCATATAAACAGTGGAAACCAGAGGCGCTGTCCCGGCGGGAATATAAACCCCGACTTTTTCCAAAGGCGTATAATTCTCTCCCAGCACTATTCCCTCGGGCCCTTTGATCCTCCAGGATTTACGCAGCTGCTTGCGGTAAAAACAGTTTACATTTTCAATGACTACCTTCAGGGAGGGGATAAAATTCGGGCTGATGTTCTGATACGCGCCGCTTATCTCATTCTCCGAAACCTTCAGCTGGCGCAGGCTAAGCTTAACCTGGTCAAACTTACGCGTGTATTTGATCAAGGCCTCATCGCCTAAAAGGCGCACGTCATCCATGATCCTTTTAACCTTTTCTTCTACGCGCTTATTTCGGCCGCAGCTGCGGTTATAAACCTTCTCTAATTGTTTGCTGGTCGCTTTGATTATTTTCATAGCTTCTGCCTCATGTCCAATCCTTTGATTATATCCTGTAATTTCTCAAATGCCAATGTAAAATTTTCCGGTTGCGTCCCACCTGCCTGGGCAAAATCCTGTCTTCCCCCGCCTGAACCGCCGATAACCGGAGCAATCTGACGGATCAATGCACCCGCATCCAAACCTTTGGATGATAAATCCGGTGTAAGGGCGATAACCAAATTCGCCCTCTTTTGCCCGCTATCCTGTGAACCTAAAACAATCACGCTTCCTCTTAATTCACTTTTTAGATTATCCGCCAGAAACCGCAGGGCATTCATATCTAGATCTGGCTCAAGCGAATAAACTACATTTATGCCGTTTATTTTTATTCCCTTTCCTATCAGTTTTGGCATAGCCTCCCGCAGGCGGATATTCACTTCTGAACTGCGCTTCTTCTCCTGCTCCTTTAATTCCTTTGCCTTAGTTCGCTTCATGGATTCTTCAGCGGCTTTCTCCTCCTGCTCCTTGACAAACTGCTCCGCAAAACCGGCAGTAACACCTTCGATCCTTCTTATGCCGCTGGCTACCGACCCCTCGCTGATTATCTTTATAAGGCCGATATCGCCGATATTAGTAAGATGCGTTCCCCCACATAACTCCTTTGAAATATCCCCTATGCTGACTACGCGCACATTCTCACCGTATTTTTCCTCAAAAAATGCTAATGCCCCGGCATTCTTAGCGTCTTTAAAGACCATCTCTTTACAGCTTACCGCCTGATTTTTAGCAATAAAACTATTCGCCACCTCCTCAACCCTGGAGATCTCTTCTTTAGACAGTCCTTTAAAATGAGTAAAATCAAAACGGAATCTTTCTTCGGCGACCAAAGAACCCTGCTGTTGGACATGCTTTCCCAAAACCTCACGTAAAGCTGCCTGCAATATATGCGTGGCGGTATGGTTACGTGTTATATTCATACGATAAGAAATATCAATTTTAGCATCAACGATATCTCCTATGCTTGGGAAGCCAGCAGACTTTCCCCAATGTATAAACACATCTCCGCTTTTCTGAACATCGACCACAGAAAAAACTTTGTTCCCAGCAGACAATGTACCGATATCGTTAATTTGCCCTCCTGATTCGGCATAAAAAACCGTTTTATCAAGAACAACCCCTTCGAAATCTAGATGATTAGCTTCAGAGATAGTTTTAAGAACCTTAGCTTTTGTTTCAAATTTATCATACCCCAAAAATTGCGTTTTCGGAAGTCCCTCAACCGCTCGCTGAGGTACGACGCTAAATACATCGCCTTTCATTGAGCTCTTAAGCCTTGAACGGTTCTTTTGCTCTCTTAACTCATTATCAAAACCAACTTGAATGAATTTTATATTTTGGGAGCCTAGCCAAGACTTAGTCAATTCCAAAGGCACGCCATGAGTATCGTATAGTTGAAAGGCAATTTTCCCTGCCTTTTCAGGATCCTGATGTTGTTTAAAACTGCTGAATTTTTCTCTGAATAAAACTTCGCTTGAATCTAAGATGTTAATAAAATTAATCTCTTCATTCAAAATAACCTGGGCAATATCCTCCTGTCTCTCCTTTAGGTCCGGATATGGCTTATGCATGATTTCGGCAAGCTGACCGACCAACGTATTTAAGAAAGGCTTATTTATACCTAAACTTTTTAAATGCAGCACACTCTTACGGATGATCTTCCTGACTATGTATCCGCGGCCTTCATTAGAAGGAGTAATCCCGTCATATATTGAAAAAACTACTGCCCTTAGATGATCGCTAACGGCATAAAGAAGTTTTTTGCTTTCTTCAGGGTTTATCTCAATTTCTACACCGCGCTGGATCTCCCGGATTATCGGCTGAAATAATTCCGTCTCAAAATTATTCTGCTTGCCCTGCATGACCGCAGCCAGCCTCTCCAAGCCCATCCCCGTATCAATATTCTTGTTCGGCAGGGGCTCTAAGCTGGCGTCATCTTTGCGGTTGAACTGCGTAA
>JAHFFQ010000019.1:0-4651 GCA_023247875.1 Candidatus Omnitrophota bacterium
CTTTATTTACCATTACCGGCATTACCGGCTACAGCGGTGATTTCCACGCTGCAAATGGCGCCCTCTTAGATGTAGATAAAGCAAGTAATACCCTGCAGAGGATAAACACCGTTCTGCCATTACGCGCGAAAGGGTTAACCCCTTATGGAGTGGATATAGCAAAGATCTCGACTGTCCAGGAGGATTTTGATAAGCAATTAGCCGGGATCAGAAAAGATATGCAATCCGAGGAACAAATAGCGCTTCTTAGGAGACTTTACGATCTAGCCGCGGCCAGTAACGAAATCGCGCCTAATATAACGAAGAGCTTTGAGGATACCGTAAAGGCATTCTCAGAGTTATTAAGCGTTGATAAGGGTGGCCAGGATAAGATATCCATAAAGGTTGCCCCGCCGCACATAGATACGGTAAAACTCATCGACAGGAGCAGCGAGGGGAAAGGCTATGAGGTCTGGGTGCCTTTAAACAGGTTTGAAAATGTGGCAGGCGGCAATTACGGATTCAGGTTACGCAGCTTTGGCGCAAGGGAAGTCCGCCACGAGATCCTGGGCCATTTATTTGGCCTGGTTGCCGGGATCCCCCTGGGAGAGAGCCGTGATGCCCTCTGGGGGCATAATCCTACGGAATGGTTTGCCATGGCCTATACCGTGCTTGAATTAATGGCAAAGGCAAAGAAAGGGGAGACCCTCGCGGCCGATGAAGCCTCCCTCCTGCATTTATGGACGGATATTAACCCTATCGGCATCGTATCTCGCGCCTGGTTCTGGCTGACCAAGAGAAAATCAGCGTGGAGAGAACAGGATGCTTATCTGGATACCATACGCAACTATTATTTTGCCGAAACTTCAGGCAAAGAAACCCTGACAAATAAGTTGTCAGGTTTATTGTCAAAAGGGTTAAGCAAAAATGCCTCATGGCTGCTTCCTTTCGCGGGTCAATTTGAGAAGAGGAGATATAAAAATGTCTTTGACAGCGTAAGGCATATTCTGATGAAAAACGGCGGTTCCACTCCGATCAATAAAGAATTGATGAAGACAGACCAGCCGTCTATGGCTGCTTTGTACCCACAAAGCTACTGGGAGTTAAATTATCCCGACCTTTCCGAAGATAAGGCGGCAAAGGCAACCACTAACGCGGCGCTGAAAGACAGGTCCCGCAGATACGCAGGGTTAATGGAGGAGGCCTTGCAGGATGCCGCCGTAACAATACAAGAGTATGCGACCCAGGAAGATTATTACAGGGATGTTTATGGAGAAGGGGTATATACCCAGTCCCTGGCAAACGGGAGCGAGCAGGAGCCCGGAGAGAAAATGTATCTTAATACCAAGGCGCTGGAAAATGATCCTGTCAGCCGCGCCCTGGCTTTAATTCACGACGGCGAACACCAGCTGTCGGAAAAGATGGAAAATGATAATCCGGGGTATCAGGAGTGGTTGCTAGAGGAGTTTATGCAGGCGGTTAGAGATATCAATGATCCTGAGCTGCTTTGGGCGGCTGTAATGAAATTGGATGATTTCAGGGGGGCCGGTTTAAAATCGTATGATAACCCGATAAAAGATTTATTAAAGGGTTTAAGGGATCAGGACAGGCCGGAATTATCATGGGATAATGTTAAACTCCACCTGATGAATGTTGCCGGGCGCATTTTAAACAGCCGCCATTTTGAGAAGAGCCAGCAAACTTACCAGTTCCTTCAGGCAGTGCGGGAATTGCTGAGAAAAGATAAAATATCCGAACAGGATTTAGAGGCTTTATCCGGGATGGAGATTGGCAAGTCAGAGAATGGCGTGGCAGTAGAGCTATTCGGACACCTGGCGGAATTCTTTGCGATGGAAGAAGTAGCTTATAAGCGCCATGCTAACGATAAATTACTTATCAGGCTGGCAGAAAAGGTAAAGCAGTATCCGCAGTTAAGGGCGATTGTCGATAACCACTTTAAAACAATCGGCATGCCTGCTGGACTCTTTACTTCCTCTCCTGTTCAGCCGGAAAGCTCAGAGTCGCCTTTAGAGAGGAACTTACCTGCGCTGCCGTTGTCACCTGCAGCGACCTGGTCTTTTAGCCCGCTCCTGGTTAACAGCCCAGGAATATCTGTTGACTACGGAGCGGTGGTAGCCGCTTGGTCTTCATCGGCTGTTGTGGTTATGCCTCAAATCGGAATAATGTTAAGCAGATTCGGGACGCAGCTTTTTGGCCAGGCTGGCGGTGTGATTGACGTGGCTGCGATTTGCGCAATCGCACGTCACGCGGCAACAGACATAAGCGCGCAAATAGTTAGTCCAGATCCATTAGTTGCTGTTTTAAGTATAGCAAGTTTCGCAATAGCGGTAATCGCAGCATACAGATCAAGAGGTTCGATAGGTGCGTCTTATGGAACCAGCGAAATGCCAGGTTCCGGAACTGTTTTCGGTAATTCTTCCCTGGAATTACACCCTGCCCGAAGTGCGTCCAGCATAAATTCATTAAATAACAATATAAAGACAGTAAGCTCCTCTATTGAAGATATGGCGGTTTATTTAGAGAAGAGCATGGTCGGTTTACATCGCATTTTAGCTAATTCGCTATACCTTAAGCGTATAGATGAAGGTATTGTGCTGGATGAAAAACAAAGAAAAAGACTTATAGAGATAGCAGACATGCTGGCTGCTTCCCTGGGAGAAACAGTCAGCCCGGATGATGAAAGAGCATTAGCGGCATTGGAATGGGAAATTGCCGGGAAGGAAAGATTCAAGAGGGTGTGGATGAAAATAACCGGGGTCCAGAACGGGGAAGCAAACACCGGGCATCTTGATGAATCCCTGTTAATAAGATTGGCTACAGAATTTGCTGTTAAGGGTGTTGGTGACAGGATTATTAAAGAAATGAACGGCGGGGAGGATAAAAAAGAAGCTGTTGAGAGATTGTTATCCCAAGGCATAGAGGCAATTGCCAGGTTCGCGGTGAAGAATCGTTTGTTAGAGCAATTAAAAGAGTTAACCGGAGATTATTTTGATGTCATTCTTATAGAGCAAAACAGGGTCCTTTTAGGGAAAGTTAACGAGGCGTTGGATAAAGCTAAGACAACGGAAGCAACTTTACAGGAAGTAGTAAAAGACGTAGATGAATTAAAAGGATTTAAAGAGCAGGTTGTGCAGGTTGTGCAAGAAGAAGTATCAAAGGCTGTAACACAGGCTATGGTAGAGGTAGAGAAAAAAGTAGTAGCTAGGGTAGAAGGGCTTGAAAAGAAACAAGAAGGGCTTGAAGAGAGGGTAGTTACAATTGAAAAAACAGCAGTACAGCAAGGTTTAACCAAGGCGATGATTTACAAGGAAGCAGACAGGTTGATGGACCAGGATTATAGATTAGGAAATATAAAGGAAAAAAGTACCTGGGCTAAAAATAAATATATTGATTTGGCGAACTCAAAATTAGCGCAGCTTACCGTGAATCCGGAGAACTGTATGGTAGCCGGTATTCTTGAGGAATTTGTTAGAAATGAAGTGGACAAGAGATTAAGGGCAATGCTGGGTAAACCGGAAGGCCAATATTTCGTTGACTTGAATTTATTCAAAAAAGTTTACAGGGAGGTTACAGGGGAAGATCTGCCGGTATTTTTGGCTGAAGCAGCTAAACTCAGGGAATTTGGGGATCAGCTTACCGGAAATGTGGGGATCATTTACAGGCTGGAAAACGGGAATTACCATTTTATCAGATTCATCGGAATTGATGAAGACGGCAATGTTATGGGTGTTTCGGGTAACGATAATGGAGACATTAGGTATATTACAATCTCTATCGAGGAGTTGGGCCAAACAGGCAAGGTCATATTGATCACCGATAGAGAGACCAAAGAAAAATATTTTAACAGCAAGGAAGAAAAAGAACTTTCGGAAGATGAGATAGCTGAAATGGAGTTAAAGGTAGGCGGAAAGAACGGCGCAGCTCCGGCTGGAGCCAGTAAGGGTGGTTTTGGCGGCGTTCCGAGTAGTAAAGGAGGCTTAGGCGGAATGCCTGGTCCAGGCGGCAAAAGCCCAGGCAGCCCCGCGGGTGCAGGTTCAGGCAATGGCCCCTTACCTTATAATAGGTTAACCTCTGGCTCAACAACAGCAAATTCACCTTTAGCCTTAAGTTCTTCATCAATAACAAGCAATCAGGGTCTGACTGCGCAGGCTGCATACTTGGATGAGGCAAGATTATTCGGCAATGTGTTAGAACTGCCATTTTCCGGCAGGGCTCCTCCGGTCCTTTCCGCAAACAGTTCCATTATCCAGCTCACCTCTGCAGTATACACGGTAAAAGAAGGTGTTACCTTCGGCCATATCGTGGAAGGAATGCGGGTGGCTTTTAAGCACTTTGACCATGATGGATATATAAAATCCCAGATCATCGGCCGATTCTGGGATGTTGGAGGCGCGGTTGACAAAGCTGCCAATACCTTTGGCCTCTCTAATCCCGGGCATATCATTCCGGGGCAATCCTTTGACCTAACCAAAATATTATCCGAAAAGGCCATTAAAGGACTTACCGGCCAGTCATTGCCTCCTGTAACTACGCCTATAATTCCTCCGGTTACCCCGCCGGTGGTTCCTTCTGCGGCACCGGAGCCTTCTATGCTAAGCTATATATTCAATTTAGCATGGAGCCATCCTTGGGTAACCTTAGCCGTTATTGC
>JAHFFQ010000019.1:4751-14152 GCA_023247875.1 Candidatus Omnitrophota bacterium
CGCCTATAATTCCTCCGGTTACCCCGCCGGTGGTTCCTTCTGCGGCACCGGAGCCTTCTATGCTAAGCTATATATTCAATTTAGCATGGAGCCATCCTTGGGTAACCTTAGCCGTTATTGCCATCGCGATCATACTTTCAATTATAATCTATAAATCCATTAAGGCGGGTAAACAGCCTCAGGAAAAGCCGGAGCAGGCTCCTAAACCGCAGGCTCGACCTGCAGATGATGGAGCCATTGCTGTTGAAGCAGCTATGGAAGATGCATCAGCTAAGCCAGTTGCAGATGTTGTTGCTGTGAATGTAGCTGCAGAGCATACGGAGCAGGCTCCTAAACCGCAGGCTCGACCTGCAGATGATGGAGCCATTGCTGTTGAAGCAGCTATGGAAGATGCATCAGCTAAACCAGTTGTAGATGATGCCGAAGTCTTGGAGTTAGCTGCAGAACTGGTTTCTCCGGAGACTAACACTCCGAAAGCTGTTGATGAGGTAGTAGGGCATCAGCCAGTAGGAGAAGCGGAAGAAGTTAGCCCTCTTCTGGTAAGAGAAGAGGCCGGGGAAGAGCCTGGTATTAAAGCTGAAGTTGAAAGATTGGTTAATATTCAGGGTTTAAGCGGTTTGGAATTGCTTACCCGCCAGGTCAGAATAGGAGAGCTTATTAAGCAGGTGCAGCAAGCTGAGTTAAGTGAAGGGGAACAGACAGGGTTATTGCTCAAACTTCAAGATTGCCTGACTCAAATTGGCCAGGCTGCATCAGATAGACAAAACGGACAGTCTAACAGCCCTATCCGGGCTCCAGTGGTTCCTGTAAATATACCTGCAAGAGAATCCATAAGAATAGAGGGATCTTATATCAACAAGGTAGCCACTTCATCCTTGGCTGCTACAAGAAACTTCCTTGAAGAGCGTCTTGGTTATTCTGGCCGGGAGAATTCAACTGCCAAGTCCCAGCTAACAAAAGAAACTATTTTTGACGTAATCCGCTCCAAAGCTCCTCCATATATTGCCTCCATAGTCACCAGTACCAAAAGGTTAGGGTCAACCTTAAAGGAAGCAATTAAAAAATGGAGGAACAATGTTAAATCTACAAGAGAAGATGAGCTTACAGGAATTTCGGGAAGAATTGAAGGCGCTGGAGACCCAGTATCTGCTTCGCCGGTTGGAAGAGATCAGGCAGGTTGGGATGGACGCAATGTTAGCGGCGTAAATCAAACTTTTTACACCGGTTTCTTATTCATAGCCACAGGCTTAGCTACTATTGCTTATGGTAATGGACTAATAGGGCTGATACCCTTAGGCTTCATTATAAACTTTGCCTTATTAATACTACTCCATAAAGTAGAGGCTAACGCGCCTAATGAGCCCAACGAGCTTGGCGCAACAGTTGTTAATCCTTCCTACAGAGAAACAAACCCGGGTTTAATTCAACCGTATTTCAGAAAACCATTTAAACTTTTTAACCCAACCGCCAATCATATCTACCGTGGCAGGTATATGATAGCGGTTTTGTTGTTGCCGGGGGTCCCAGGGCACCTCCTCCAGGTGATGACCCCTCTGGGGCTCCCGGAACAACAAATACAAGAAATACAAGGAGGTGTACCATGGCACCTATTAAATTCAGTGAGCTCGTGTTTGACCACATCGTTGAATTCAGCAAGGATCACACCATTTTTGCAGCCGCAAAGAATGGGGACGGGCATCTCAGGCTCTTCCTTATCAATGAAGCTAACGGCCACGTCTACACTCGAAACGGCCGGGCAGATTCCTGGGAGGAACTCTTTGGCGCTGATATCAGCGCTGTCATTGGCTGTATTGATGCTGCCCGGACCAAGCACATTCCGGTATACAGGATCAACGGCGCTAATGGGGAGAGGCCGCAATAATGATCAACCTGCGGCCTTATCCGCCTCCAGCCCCACCGAACAGATAACATCATCCGACCATTCCCTGTCTGAATTAAAAAAGTTTGGGCATATCCTTGCCGCCTTCCCCGAAGATATAACCTTCGGTTTTGAACTGGAATTTAATATCAAGACTCAATACGAACGAGGCCGGAACGGATCTTTTACTCCCGAAGAGAGAAGGAGGATTATTGGCGCGATAGAGCGGATTATTCCTTCGGGCTGGATAATGGAAGGCACAGCCAATTTTAACGAATGCAAGACCGGCGTGTATGTAAATACCGAAGAGCAGTGGTATGAATTCCTGGATGTCTTGAGCAAATTACAGCAGGAGCCGCTGGCTAAAGGGTTATACAGTGTGCATATGCATATCAGCCGGAAGTCATTGAGAAAAGACTGGTCTGATTTGCATATCGATGAGTTGCGTCTGGCCAGATTAGTTAAGGTCTACGAGGCATTATGGCGGGCTTTATCCGGATACAAATGGAGAGCGCCCAATTCGGGTTACGTTAAAGTTTTAAGCCCCGAAGCGGCAATCAACGGTCAGGGGATACGCGACCACGATAAAATTATCAATGGGCCGACCCGTATGGGGACCATAGAAATCAAGATTATCTCCGGTCTTCTTAACGCCCAGGATCATTTAGACGCGGCTAAACTGCAAGAGCAGCTATTCTGGGCATTTGTGCTCTTAAGTTTAGTTGATAAAAACTATGACCATACACCCCTGGCTCTTCTGGGTATTCCTCTCCTTGCGGGAAGCAATCCCGTGAAGAGCCAAAGGAACGCAGTGAACAGATTCCTTGAAGTGGTATATAGAGATTATCCGCAAGGAAGGGAAATAGCTGAAAGGTTATTTGACGCGCTGGCGGATCAAGAGCCGGGCCTGTCAGAAGCGGAAGTATCAGCACGGCAGGAGAGGGTAAGGCAGACTTATGAACAGTTTGGTTTGGGCCTGCTTTACAAAGGCCATGTTGAGCATGAAGGCTATAATAAAAATATTATAGGTTATTTAGTGCAGGCGTCGATATTAAAGCAGTTGGCCCAGGATTTAGTCAATGCCGGATGGAGCAATGAGCAGGCATTAGGGTTTTTCCCGGCAGAAATGCATTTAGCGCTTCTAAGGGCGTTAAAAGAGGCCCGAGGCCAGGCCAAGGAAACCCAAGAGCTTAATGAAGAAGAAATAGCGGCTTCCCTTGATGAAAAAGCGGCAGAATATGTGGAGTTTGGGCTTGCGATATTATATTACGCGCAGAAAAGATTTGGCGATGATAAGGCGGCATTAATAGAATTCCTAAGCCGTACTGCGGTATTGCGTAGGTTAGCTCAGGACATCGCGCGCGCGGAGGAAGAAGCCGTTAATAATGCAAGAAAGCAGGCTGCGAAACAAGAATTTAATGAAGATGCTTTTAGGAATGAATTTAGGTCAGGAGTACTTAATAAGGTTCCGGAAGAAATCCGCTCCGCGCTCGAAGAAGCACTAAAAGATGAAAGAGAGTTCGGCGATACTTTCCAGAGAGTGCCGTTAGAGAGCTCCATCCCTGATACAGTTGATGCCCGCACCAGAGACGATATTATCAGCGCTATCAGGCAGGCAGACACTAAGCGTTTAAGCCGCATTACCAGCAGGCGGTTTGTGGTTGATCCTTCCACAGGGTTGATTAATTACAATAAGTCTAATCCTACTACATGGCAAAGGATTAAGCAGAATAAAATAGTAATTATTATAGTCTTATTAATCGCTTTATTGGCAGGAATATACAGGGGTTGCGGTGAACAAATAAAAAATACAATAAGTGCTCCTGCTTCAAAGACAGAGCAGATCGTGAAAGAAAAGCGTACGATAGATGTAACCCAGTTTGTGGTGAAGAATAAAGTTCTTAAGGAATTCGGCAAGGATACGGATAAATTGGTTAGAGCATTGGCCAATAAAATCGGCGTTGATGCAGACTTGATTTATCAGATTAATCCCGGTTTAAAAGGCTCAGCGCTAAAGAAAGATATGAGAATCAATCTGCCTTTGCCGGTAAAGATATTGCAGAAATTAGCAGATGGCAGGGTAGTGATCGGGATAGAGGTAGATAAATGGCCGGAAGATATTGCCAGTTGTTTATACTGGGCAGGAGAGCATTTTGAACTGCACTGGCAGGAGGTAAGAAAACATAATCCTCAACTTGAAGGCCGCAAAGGCAATGGGCAGAGAGGCAAATATTTCGTGATTATTGTGCATCCCGGAGAAGTTATAAGGGTGCCTGTTAGGGTGCAGAAGGTTACTTACGAAGTAAATGTGAAGAAGCAGGTACCTGCTACAAAACCGGTTGATTCTGGTAAAAAAGATACAATGAAAGGACAGTTCGCGCTTTTTACCGCTATATTCGCCGGGCTGTACTGGCTGTTAAGAAAGTTAGGGACTGGCAAGAAGAGCGGGCCTGCGCCTGCTGAGGTAGCTGCCCCTGAAGCTGAGCCGGTTCAAGAAGCTCCTGCAGAGACCGAAGAAGCACAGCCGATAAAAGAACCTGTGAAGACAAGCATCTTAACAGATCGGTTTATGGAATTACGCGGCTGGATAAATAGTGCCTGGAAATACGTAAAAGATAGTATTGCTCGGGTTAGAGGATATCTGCGGGATCGTATGGCAGAGAGGGCTTGGAAGGCATACCAAGAAGAACAAGCATCCTGGCTGCAGCTAGAGCAGGAGAGGAAAGCCGGTAAACAGGAAGCCGTAGAGTTAGCCTGGCAGGAGCACAAGCCTCAGTTAGAAGAAGCGCCGGCAAAGAGCCAGGAGCAGATATGGCAGGAACGCGAAAATGATGAAGAGACCTTACTCAAGTCCAGGGAGCAGGACATAGAAAGAGGATTTGAGCAGATCGAGTCCGAAAGAGAATCCGCACAAAAAGAACTTGAAACCTCCTTACAGCCAACCCAGGAAGAATTGGAAGCGTTGCAGGAACTTGAAGATAGCCCGGAGGAAGAAGAGCCGGTTACTGTTCCTGTCACAGAAGTCCCTCAGGAAGATCCGGCTGTCCCGGAAGCAATAAAAGAAGAGAGGCCCCTGCAGACAGTTTCCGAACTTATTAAAGCTGCCCGCGTTTTACGCAAGGAATTCAATAGTTGCGATGACCCGGATGCGTGGTTAACGCTTAATGAGCAGATGGTTAATTTAGAAGCAGCAAGAGATGAACTTGTTAAGACAGCTGGCATATTCTTGCGCGGAATAATATTGCTTGTTTTTGCAAGGGCTGAAATAGCCTGGCATAGAAGCGGCAAAAGGATTGCCCGGGCCCATCGGATGGTTGAAGATGCAGAGAAGTCTCTTAAAGAAGGAGACCTGGACCGCGCCACACAGATTTTGCGCGATTATGCGACAGTATTGAATCCATACAATATATACGCCTGGAAGTTATTGGGATTGACTTATCAAAGAGAAGGTTTGCACGAACAAGCCATAGCCGCATTTAATCAATGCCTTAATGAAATTCTTGATGTAACCGACGGCCCGATAGCCAGATGGATAAGGACGCAATGGTACTCACTGGACAGGGTTTATCTTTATATTGCTGAAGCCTATGTTGCTATGGATGATTACACATCCGCACTGGCTGCTTATCAGGAAGCTTTAAAATGGGTTCCAAGATCCATCTGCCCAGCAATAGAATCTCGGATAGAACAAATTACTCTTGCCTCCGAGGCATCTGAGCCAATGCCTCAAACTGCAATACAAGACTTACAAGCATATCAAAGAGAACAAGCAGCTTGGCTGCAGTTAGAGCAGGAAAGGGAAACCAGCAAGCCAGATGATATTGAAGCAGCGTGGACACAGCACCGCAGTGCCGAAGAAGGCAGAGTAGTTATAGATACTGCTCCAAGTAAAGAACAGTTATGGAGAGATAATGAACAGGTCCAGCAGCAGCTCCTCAGGAAGGCGCAAGCCAGGCAGGAGCAAGATGACAAGGAATTGGAGTTTACACAAGAAGAAATGAGAGAGGAGCAAGAGGCGCTTGAGGAGTTGGAGGCCAGGGGCCAAAAGTACGAAGAAACAGAAACCCAGCTTCAACTCAACATAGAAACCAGGAGGGGTATAGAGATAGAGCTTAGCCGCCTTAATGTTGAGATGCCTGTTGAGGAGATCGAAGCTATGCGTATTGCCCTCATCGAGAAAGTGCAGGCTTCCCGCGCCGCTCCCGAAAGAAAGGAATTCCTCGTCAGCCTTATTAACAGAGGAATAGAACAACTCTTAGCTGGAAAAGAAACCCAGATTCAAACGGCAGAAGATGCCTCAATCCTTCAAGAAACAGTCCCAACCCCTTCGAAATTTTACGGTTATACAAAAATAATTATATATTTAGCTCTTGTTATTATGGCTTTATTGGCAATTTTCAGGGGCGACTCCGTTAAGCAAGCGACAAAACCTCTCTCCGGAATAATTGATTTACAAAAAAGCGAAGAATCTTTGCCTCAACCGGCGAAACCTCTGCAGGAAAACCCGCAGCCTGTTTCCGGTACAGTTGGCCCGTCTAATAGCGATGAGCTTAATGAGCAAAATGCATTCAACGTGGTAATAAAATTAAATGAATTGCACGATGTTCATCAGAAAGAGTCAGCGCGAAAATTAGTCCGCGGCCTTTCCGACAGGAACTTATACTATCTGTTCGCGGCCCACAAGTCATTATCCCTGCCTATGTATGGTTGGACCTTTGACCTGCTGTATTATGAAATGCTCTCCCGTATTAACAGGGATGGGTTGGTCGCGTATATTTCAAAGGTAGATGCCCAAAGGCGCTTCACGCGCAATTTTGTTATCAATTTAGCGCGTTATAAAAGGCATGTTTGGGCGATTGGGCAGGATAATGTCCTGCTGGATGATATCGCGGCTATACTTACCTCCGATCTGGAAATGGCATTTATTGTATCTCCCGGCTTAGTGGAGCTGTATGGGAAAAATAGAGGCACAGCTCTCGGGGATATGATTCTGAAAACTGTTGCGGATAGCTATCAAAAGGTAAAAAATTCCGAGGGCGATATAAGCTCCTTATTAGAAGGGCTTATGAAGATTCTAAAAGGAGAAATAAATACTATTGATATGCCTGAGGTAAGAGATGAAGAAGGGATCCACAGCATATTAGTCGGCTCACACAATGCATTTTTTAAAGATAAATTACCGCCTGAAATATACTTGACCTATCTTATGAATCCTCTTGAAAGAGCGGGATTCAAAAGAAATGCACAAACGGAGACAGGGTTCGGTTTCGGCAAGAACTGTATCATCCTAGAAAGAAAACGGGGAGGGAAACTGACGAGGGTCATTATCGCAGATATGCAGACTTCTGCCAGGATATCGGGGAATAAGTATATTGGGACATACATAATTGATGACCATTCCAATCAATATCCGGAAGATTTGAATATGGTCTTGACCGGTTCCCTGAATAAACAGGCAATAATTTGTCCCATTAGCTGCGTGGTAAGCAAATTCAACTTTTTTGTTTACGAAAATTATCCCGAAGTCTATACCATAGCGAAATCGGAGCAGGATAATATTATTGGTGGCGTAGACAGGATGCTTACATATATACGTTTCATGGATCAACCCGGGAAAAAAGATTTCAGCCAATTAAAATCTGCTTTCAAGACAAACCGCTTATTAAAAGAGCTTGTTTTGCCCGATGTTGATATCCTACTTAGAAGGCATATAGGGTTAACTAAAAAGTATTTGGCTGAGCCACAAGCAGAAGAACGCACTGTTGGAAAGCCGAACATAGAAGAAACGGTATCTTCTGCTATTAATGTAATGGGGAACAGGGCGGCGGCCCTACCTCCAGGGAGACCCACCGCTGTCCTTCCCATTACAAATGATAATACTGATGCCGTAAGCTCGTCAATTATAAATAATACGAATACCTATAATCTTTCAGCTAGGAAGCAGAGAACAAATCATGATAATAAAGATAAGAATATCAGATGGGCGGGGTTTGTTATTGCCCTCGGTTTGTTTGGATTAGGCCATATATTAACTATTGCAGGGTATGTAATTGCGGGACCTCTGCTTTATATATTGGGCGCGGCGATGACGGTGTTAAAGATATACAAATCCTGGAGCCGTAAGAACCCGGGAGCGGTACTAAGTTTACCGCGGCAACTGTTAGTTATTTTTGTTATCTTGTTTGCGCTGTTTTATCCCCAGTATAAAATAGCGCAACAGCGCGTTGCTCAAATGGAAGCAAAATCATGCCAAATGAATCTGGCTACCGATGAATCATGGATGGCGAAATTCAATGATCATCCTGCTTTATTCAAGGCACTGGGGGAACTGGCTAAATATGATAGAGAAACCTTCGATTATTTAAAGAACAATAATCTTGATAATAAATTGTATATTCTAATTACAACTGCAGGATTTGGTAAAAATGAAGCAGCGTGCCTAAGCAGGAAGAACCTGGGAACCTACGGCTGGTTTAATCCCGGAGGGGCAGCTATCCGGATTAATTTAGGGGCAGAAGCTTTAGATAAAGATGAATTAATCAGGGGACTTAAGAATAGCGGCCTTAAGATAGAGCCCGGGGAAATAAGGAATATGACCGTGGAAGAGTTGGATCCGCTTAGCGTAAGGAATGTATTCAAGTCACTGGTTCACGAAGGGGGAGCGCACGGCAGGGATTTAGCACCTTATTACAGCAACTTCCTTTCGAATCTATTAGAAGAGCAGCTGACTGCCTTAAACGTTATATTTTATGAAAAAAGAGCTTTTGCCAGGGTAGTAGAGAAATCGCTTAAGGCAGGCTATAGAATTACACCTCTTGATCGCTTTGAGAATTATAGAGAAATTTATAGCAGAAAAGCACGTCAACAGGCAGCAGAGGATATATTAATTCTTGCCGTGGTTTTGGTATTAATGAATTTCAGGAGAATCGACGAACTTTCCACAGCGGCCAAAGAATATCTCTTGTCTCTTATTGGTTCGTCCAGTTCTGCTATCGCGGTTCTGCCTCTTGGTGCAATGATGACTACCTGCGGCAGTGCGGTTAAAAGTATGCTGGTGGTTGATGCTCACCCCGCGATCAGGGACCTTATCAGGGAGATTTTAAAAGAAGCCGAATACGATACCGAAGGGGCGCTGGATTATGATTCCGCGCTGGCTTTATTAAAAGAAAAGCAATTTGATCTCATAGTCGCAGATGAGGAGAGCGGCAAAGAGCTCTTAAGATTGTTTACAGAGGAAGGCAGAATAACTCCTTTTGTTATTGTCAGTACTAATATCGATAAGAGCAGAGGCCTGATCAAAAACGCTGACCCTAAGCAACAAATTGTTTTTGTAGATACATCCTATTTAGAAGATGATTTGCTACAAAGTATAATAGATGTTTTACCCAGGGATGCGATCATGGCCGCCGAAAGCCCAATTGGCGAAGATACCGGCTGGTTATTGCAGGCAAGGGAAGCGATGAGGGGCATGACGTTAGGCCAATTAAAAGCGTGGGTAAGGGGTCAAGCAAAAGAAAGGATG
>JAHFFQ010000020.1:0-1968 GCA_023247875.1 Candidatus Omnitrophota bacterium
TATAATCCTCTACCTTCGGGTAACGCAAGAAATAAGCGTCAATAAAATTTTGGGCCTCTTGCACGGGTATGCCCAAATCCCTGCCTAGCCCGTAAGAGCTCTGCCCATAGATGATCCCGAAATTAACTCTTTTAGCCGTTTCGCGCATACCGTCTTCGACTTCACTCTCGGGAATATCGTTGATCAGGGAAGCAGTCAGCCGATGCACATCCTGATTAGTACGGAAAGCTTTGATCAGCGTATCATCCCCCGAGAGATGCGCCAGGACCCTCAATTCTATCTGGGAATAATCACAGGAGAGCAGGCAATTTTTCTCGCTTGAGGTAATGACCGCCTGCCTGATCTTCCTTCCAATATCGGTCTTGACCGGGATATTCTGTAAATTAGGGTTGCTTGAGCTAAGCCTCCCAGTTTCGGTGCCCGTTTGGTTAAAAGATGTATGCACCCTCCCGGTTTCATGGTCCACCAGCTTGGGCAGGGCATCAACATAAGTGTTCTTCAGCTTGGTCAGCTGACGGTACTCCAGTAAAAGGCCGGGGAGTTCATGCTGATCCGCCAGGCGCCTGAGCACCTCTTCATCGGTTGATGGCCCGGTCTTGGTTTTCTTGATCACCGGCAGTTTCAACTTCTCAAACAAGACCCCGGCCAATTGCTTGGGGGAATTGATATTGAATTGCGTGCCGCTTGTCTTATAAATATCCTCGATCAGCTTTATCAGCCTGCGCTCAAGCTCCCGGGAGAGTGATTTAAGCAGCCCCAGGTCCAGCTTTATCCCATCCTGCTCCATTTGCGCTAATACAGCTACCAACGGCATCTCAAGCTCCTCAAAAAGGCCAAGCAGCTCCTTCTCCCGCAAGGCCTTCTTAAGCACCGGCTTTAATTTGACCACTAAAGCCAGGCCGTCCTGCGCGGTAAGTTTTTCATCGCGGAGGAATTCCCCCAGGTTCTCCAGGGCCAGGTCGCCGAGCGCGTAACTTGAGCGCGAAGGATTTAACAGGTAGGAGGCGATCATCACATCAAAATCCAGGCCGTTTAAGATCAGGCCTTCTTTAAAAAAAGCGAGCTTTAACTTCTTTAGGTCATAACCCGTCTTCTTTATTTTGGCATCCGGTATTGCCGCCTCAAGCGCCTCTGCGGCATTCTTGACGCTGAAAAATTTATTCTCCACGGTGAAGAAAAGCTCTCCCGCCGGTTCTCCGTAAAGCGTAAGTTCGGCACAGTTAGAGAGCAGCTTTTTTAATTCAGCCGGGTTACAGCTATGCAGCTTGACTGGAGCGGCCTTATCCTCCTCTAAGGGGAGATTTTTGAGCAGGCTTTTAAACTCCAGCTTCTTAAATATCCGGCCCAACTCCGCGTAATCCGGCTCCCTGACTTCTGCTTTTTTTAAATCCAGTTTCAGGCCCAGGCGTTGGCGCAGATCAACCAATTCTTTATTTAATTTTATGCGCTGGATATGTCCGTATATAGCGAGTTTGATCTTCTCCGGCTCTACCTTTGATATATTCTTGAGCATTTTATCCAAGGTGCCGTGATCCTGAATAAGCCGGGCGGCAGTCTTTTCCCCTATACCTGGGACGCCGGGTATATTATCCGCATCATCACCGGTCAGGGCGATAAGATCCGCTATCCTCTCCGGCTCAACGCCAAAACGCTCTTTGACCCCGGAGGCGTCATAAAACACCCCCTCATCCTTATAAGGATTAAATACGGTGATGCGCTTATCAACCAATTGCAGGATATCTTTGTCGGAGCTGACAATGGTCACGCGCATATTCTTGGCAGCGGCTTTTCTGGAAAGCTCAGCGATAATGTCGTCGGCCTCAAAACCATCTTTTTCAAAAATGGGAATCCGGTAAGCGGAAATGATCTCTTTAATGACCGGTATCTGGCTGCTTAAGCCCTCAGGCATAGGCGGCCTTTGTATTTTATACGCGGCGAATTTCTTGGCCCGGAATGTATCGCGCGATA
>JAHFFQ010000020.1:2068-14061 GCA_023247875.1 Candidatus Omnitrophota bacterium
ATCCGGTAAGCGGAAATGATCTCTTTAATGACCGGTATCTGGCTGCTTAAGCCCTCAGGCATAGGCGGCCTTTGTATTTTATACGCGGCGAATTTCTTGGCCCGGAATGTATCGCGCGATACGTCAAAACAGCAGATCAGATAATCCGGTTTCTGATCCTTGAGTACCTTGTTCAGGATATTTAAAAACCCGTAAACCGCATTTGTCGGCCGGCCCGAAGATGTGCTTAATCCGCTTAGGGCGTAAAAAGCCCGGTAGCAGAATGCAGTCGTATCGATCAAAAAAAGACTCTTATCAGACATCAGTTAGATATAAAAGGAATTCAATATGAGGAAAGAGGTTTTGCGGTACGCGGCTCTATCGCGACAGAGCCCTTGATTCTACTTTCTCAATAAACGTTTCGATCTCCCGGTTATCCTGGTCCAGGTACTGGGCATCCAGCGCTTCTTTGAACGCCATAGCCAGGTCCCCTCTGTCAAAGCTCACCTTCGCTTTCCGGAAGTGGTCCCCGGAGAGCGTTTTATCATCTTTATTCAACGCGGATTTCTGGACGGAAACATCTTTCATCAAGCCCAACACATCATCCTCCCGGCCAAAAGTAACCGGCTGGTCGGATAAAACCGTGCGGATATCATTAAGCCGGCTTATTGCCTTCTCTGTCCAGGGGTCATCAGGAGATCCGAGTGAGGCCCTCTGTGACCAGTAAAATTGAGCCTTATCTAATTTACGCTGATTTTCATAAAATAAGGCCAGGTTTGTATAAGCGCTCAAGTAACCGGGGTCGATCTTGATCGCTTTCAAATAACTTTCCTCTGCCTCCGGGAGTAAACCTGAGGCCTCATAAACAACCCCAAGGTCATTATAAATAACGCCATAGTTAGGGTCCATGGCAACGGCTTTCTGATAGAAACTTGTCGCCATATCCAGGTTGCCTGTACGCTGATACTCCAGGCCCATATTCCTGTATGCCGCGGCCTGCTTGTTCATAGTGGAGGAAATACCCTCGTCAAAAGAATTGACCGTCTTCTCTTGCGCAAAAAGCATCCCGGCGGAACAAAAAACGCATAATATTACGGCAGTAGTAATTATGGATTTAGACACGGAAGGATTATCCATTAGTTTTAAATATTATATACTCCGGGGGCAAGCCAGTCAAGTAAAATATGAATTTAGATGATCGGGTCCATGGTCAATGCCGGATGAGCTACTTTATTCAAGAAAACCAGGAGTTCCTCAGAGCCGGTTGCCACTGATTCATCGGCGATCTTATCCAGGAGGTCCGGCATTCCCAACTCCTCTGCCCTTTTCCTTAACTTATCCCCCAGCAACTCTTTCAACTCCTTGGGCATCCAGACCACTCTTTTAAGCCCGCCTTCAGCCGAGATAAATTTCTTACTTAATAAATATAGTTTCCCTACACCCAGGAACCCAGGGGTCTGCACCCCTCCTCCGACTGAACCGGCTAACGTGGTAAAGCTCATCCCCGAAGGGGTTAGCCCCGAATAATCGCGGTGCACCACCATCACCCCGTTTGCTTCCGGGACGATCGCCACGATACATTCAAAACATCCGCAGGATGACTGCGGGCCATCCATCAATGAATACATGCTCACCGCGTCGATGGTCTTGTTTGATTTCTGGTGCACGAACTCATTTACGTTATCCCACTGGCCAAGCCTTGAGTCCAATAGATTACCTTTGGTGATCGGCTGGTTTGGGCCGGTAGGAATAATTTCAAAAGATGCCTTGGCATCCAGCCAGGAGTATGCCCCGCAGAGGCCTAAACGCTCAGGGGTAACCACGCATACATGATTGGGGGCAAATGACTGGCATAACAAGCAGGAATAAAATGTATCCACGCTTTCATCGGTCATGCCTGCAAGGCGTTCATCACGCTGGTCAAAAACCTTCTGCGCGCCGGCGGCTAGCTTATCTACATCCGCCTGGTTAGTATAAAGCCTGACCTGCACCTTATCCACTATGGCGCTGTATTCCTGATGCAGCATGGCATGCAGGATAACCCCCAGATGTTTCAGCCTGAATCCTTTGGCAAAGGCGTCTTTGGAGATCCTGATCCAGACCATATCCCGCTGGCCCATATGCATAAGCCCCATGGCATAATTTACAAAACGGTGGATCTGCCGCTCTAAGATCGGCTCAAAATCCTTCTGCATCTTACGGCCAAAGACATCTACCGAGATGGCCAGGGGCAGGGACTTTGATCCGGCAGGAAGCTGGTCAATATCCGGCCCGATCAACTCTACATTACCATCGTCAATAAGGGCCTCCTCTTTCATGCTCAGGAATTCAAGAGCAGAGCTGGCCTTGCCTCCAAATTCAACCGCCAACTGCTCCTTGCGCACGCGTTCACCTTCAAATGCCGCCGCATATGGCACAGGAACAGCCACCTGGGCCAGCTTTACTTTTATCCCGCGGGTCAATATGCACTTTGAGGGCAGCTTATGATAATCCTTCTCCGTAACCAAGGCCTCAAACAAAGTAGTATCGATCTTTCCCAGTTGAGGCACCTCTAAATCGGTAATGATCGGCAGGCCAAAGGCCAAAGCCCCCAATCCTGTCGCCACTAAAACTTCGTCTACATGGCCTAGAAGCAGGACAAATGCCGGAACGCGGTTGCGTATATAATTGGCGATCCCCTCCCACTGCCCGGATTTAAACCCTCCGTAGATCAATGGCGCGCGCACCGCGAAATTCACCGCGTAAATCGCGGATAAATAATCCTCCCCCAGCGGGACGATATAATTCTCCAGCCCCAGCTGGATCCCCTTATTCTCAAGCTGCTGTTGAAAAGTAATGCCGTCGACATTGCCCGCCAGCAGGCTGACAATGCTTTTAGATTGAAAATCGCGGATCAGGTCCGCGGCTAGCTGTTCATCCTTGGCCGGCCCTAGAATCACGGCAATTCCGGAAATCCTGCCGTCAACTAACTGCAATCCCAGGGAGCGCAGGATATTATCGGGTATAAACCCTATGCCGCCTTTAGGATGTTCATTATTCGCTATAGATAAAGCCGCTAATATTTCTTCGCAGATCAGGGTTGCCACACCCTTATTCAGGATACCCCCTAAAGGGGCTATATTTAATCCGGTCTTAGCCGGGATATTTTTACTTAAAGCCTCTGCCTGAGTTAAGGCATTCTGGCAATCAGCCAGGGTCTTTACTTCGATGTTAAGCAACGCGTTAATCAGCGGAAAATAATAATTGGTTTCAGGGAAAGATATCCCCGAACCTACCCCTGCTTTAGCGACCTGCTTATTTAACGCCTCTTTAGTAAGATTTAATACCGCCTCTGTTCCTTTTGTCCCAAGCTGTATAAGTAGTTCGGCCATTTCTTCTCCTTTATCCATAAAAATAACTAAACAGGCGCCGATCGCTTTGCCGCCTTTGAACTTAACCGCTTCCGCTTTACCCTCTCCGACGATCTCCTGGATCGGGCTGTTGATCACTTCAATATCCGCGGGCAGCTCCCCTTCAAGCTTATGGCTTTGGCTACCGGAAGCCAAACCATAGTTCTCCAACTTATCCGGGCTGATGATCTTGATAGCGACTTTATGTTTTTCCCGGATTAATTTAGCCAGGCCAAAGGCTGTTTTAGCCGGCCCGTCAATACAAACGGTATCATTGATAAGATACTCATCTAGCTTCTTAAGATCATCCCCGGGGCTTAATAACAATACGCCCTTCTTCTTTGCTCCGGGTATCTGAGGTAATTTAGACACTTAAAACCCGCTCGCTTCCAACACCTTCGGGACCACTTTATCCCACCCAATAGGCATAATATGGATCCCCCGGCACATCGGTTTTAATTCTCTGATCAGCCGGCTGGCAATTTCAATTGAAGTAGCCATTTTATCTTTACTCTCCTCCATCTCCTTGATCAGATTATCCGGCACGGATACACCTGCCACATTCTTATTCATGTAACGGGCCATACCGGCGGACTTCAATAGAACGATCCCTGCCATAACCGGCACCTTGGTATGCTTTATCTTAGAGAGGAAATTCTCAAAAGTTTTTAGATCATAAACCGCCTGGGTCTGAAAGAATTCGGCCCCGGCAGCGATCTTTTTATCCATCTTCATGATCTGCGGCTCAAGCGGGTCTGAACCAGGGTTAACTACCGCGCCCAGGCAGAATTTCGGCAGGTTTCCATCCAGCTTATTCCCCTTCATGTCAAAACCTTCCTGCAGCCTCTTTGCTACCTGCAATAATTGGACTGAATCCAGGTCAAATACGGGCTTTGCTTCCGGATGATCGCCCAAAGCAGGATGGTCGCCGGTCAGGATCAGAACATTCTCGATCCCCAAGGCGGCTGCGGATAATAAATCGGATTGCAAAGCCAGGCGGTTGCGGTCGCGGCAGGTTAACTGGTAGATAGGCTCAAAACCTTTTTGTTTAAGCAGGGAGCTTACTGCCAGGGAGCCCAGGCGCATTACCGAGCTCTGCAGATCCGTAACATTGATCGCGTCTACCTTTGCGCGGATAAGTTCGGCATCCTCCAGGAGCTTGTCGGTCTGGATGCCTTTGGCCGGGCCGACCTCTGAAGTGAGCAAAAACTTCCCTGCCTGCAGTTTTTCTTTAAAAGTCATTTATAATTTCTAAGCCTTTAGGGAACCTGTGGTGAGCTTTCTACCGACTTGTTCTTCCCTTCCAGGTAGCGATATACAAAAACATAGGCTAATAACGTTACGGGAATGGCCACAAGCAAGCCCACTATTATAGCCAAAAAGCCCAATATTAATACACCCAAGAGAACAAACCAGAAAAGGAATAAATTAAGCGCATTGCCCTTGGTCAACCGCATGCTTTCCTTAAGCGAATCGATTATTCCCATTTTCTTATCCACGATAAGATAGCCATAAAGGCCCATCCTGATTATGAGTATGATCCCCGGCACGATTAACAGGATAAGCCCGGCCAATACCGCCAAAAGGTAAAGTATTGTAGCGACGATATAATTAAGGAACTGCTCCCCGCGGCAGTAAAACATTTCCGCGATTTCAAATTTCTCCCCGGCATAAACCTTAAGGCCTATCCTGATCATTCCCAGGGTGATAAGCATACTGATAAACGATGCGCAAAGTTTGATGGCGAAATAAACCACGGGCATGCTTTTCTCAAATTTCGCTGCGGAAGAATTAAATACGGCATTGACCACTATCCAGATCAGCGTAACCGCGACAAGGGGCCAAAAGTTTTCCTTGATCTTCTGCCATCCGAATCTTACCGCCTGCCCAAAAGGGAACTTACCCGTCTCCATTCTTTGCTCCTTTCTTAATTACTGCCTTGTTGCTCTTTGGCAGCCTCCACTAAATTGCGCATTAACATCGTTACAGTCAGCGGGCCTACCCCTCCGGGAACCGGAGTGATATAGGCGGCGCGATTTTCGGCCGCTTCAAATTCCACATCACCCACGATCTTATCGGCAACGCGGTTTATCCCGACATCGATCACCACAGCGCCCTCTTTGACCCACTCACCTTTGATCAAACCAGCCCGGCCAACAGCAACAATTAAAACCTCTGCCTTCTTAACATGCTCCTCTAATTTCCCGGCTTTTGAGGTAGCGATATGGCAGACCGTGACCGTGGCAAATTTATCCAATAACAAAAGCGCCAGCGGCTTACCCACTATTTCGCTGTGGCCGACGACCACAGCCTCTTTGCCGTATAGCTCTATCCCGCTGGAATTGATCAACTCCATGGCCGAAGCCGCGGTGCAGGGGATGAGCTTTGCCTTGCCGAACAATAGCTTCCCAATGTTTGCCGGATGCATGCCTTCAATATCTTTATCCGGATCAATGAACCGGCTGATCTTCCTGTAATCTATGTGTGCCGGAAGCGGCATCTGGATTATAATGCCGTTCACTGAATTATCAGAATTCAATTTACGGATAAGATCAATAAGAGAATCCTCTGAAGTATCCTGAGGTAAGCTCTGAAGCCGGTATTCAATGCCTAAGCTCTCCGCTGTTTTGGCCTGTGACTTAACATAGGCAGCGGCTCCGGCATTCTCTCCGGCCATAATACTGGCCAGCACCGGCTTATTTTTCAGGGAGGATACTTGTTTCCTGATATCCTCTTTAATTTTCTCGGCTAATGGCTTACCCTCTAATAATTTTGCCAACTCTCTCCTCCGTGTTTTCGCGAATCCTGCGGATGACCTTGCTCATCTGATTAAGCTCTTTCCTGATCCCCTGGGTCAGTTTCTTCTGGCCCAAGCTTTTTAAATTGATATCTACATTAAAAACCGCGCAAGTAAAAGCCGATTCCAGCAGGACCGCCGCAACCGCCACATCGCTGATCAAATAAACATTGCCTTTCTTTATTAACGCCGGGCATAATTTGGCTGCCTGGTGGCAGAGCCTGGCCAGCATAAGCGGCACATCCAGTGCCTTCCTGATATCTTTGCTTTGATAGGCAACTACATCCAGGTCCACCAGCTCCAGAAAATCTTTTCTCAACCTCTCGGACTTAAGCAAAATATCCTTTAGCTCCGCCTCGAAGGCGGCATATTTAGGCTTGCCCAGGGTAAAGTTCACCACCATACTGATGAGGCTTGCACCCATAGCCGCGTTCAAAGCCGCAGCCGAACCTCCGCCGGGAGCGGCAAGCTTGGCAGAAAGGTCATCCAGGTATTTAGTTAAATTTTGATCTTTATATTCCATAGCTTAACTCAAAAGCGTCTCTGATCAGGGCTATTTCCGGAGGATCATTTTTATATAATAACGTTACCACATCAAAGCGCGCTGGGCGCTCAAGCAGGTTATTTTCTTTCAGGTAGCAGAGCGCGGCTTTGGAAATCTGCCTTTGTTTATGCCGCGAAACTGCTTCGCCGGGAGAGCCGAATAAAGCCGTGTGCCTGGCCTTTACCTCTACGAAACAGATAACCCCTTTATCAACGGCTACTATGTCAATTTCGCCGAATTTATTTCTGTAATTACGCCTGAGGAGCTTATACCCTTGCTTCTCTAGGAATCTTGCTGCCGCCCCCTCTGCTTCTTTGCCGAAACTTAAGTTTCCAGGCACCTTAGAAAGCTCTTTCTGTGAATTGCCGAAGGGCCTATTTTTCTTAAGATCATCCGGTGCTCCGGAGTAGGATAGCCCTTGTGCTTATTAAAACCGTATCGCGGGTAAACCTTATGGTATTTTTCCATAAGGGTGTCCCTGCTTACTTTAGCCAGTATGGAAGAGGCCGCGATGCTTAAAGATTTAGCGTCTCCTTTGACGATGCTCTGATAAGGAAGGCCCAGCTCAAAACGCATATTGCCGTCAATGATCACAAATACACGGCCCAGCTCTTCGGGTTTTAGTTTTTTAAGCAGGCCCAAGACCGCCTTTTGCATGGCCAGCTTAGTCGCCTGCAGGATATTGATCCGGTCGATCAACTCATGGCCTACCGCTGCTATCGCGTAGAGGGATTTATTTTTTATCTCAAAGAACGCCGACTTTCGCCTTGCGGCGGAGAGTTTTTTGGAATCATCAATCCGGCTGTTAAACTGAAAACTTTTCAGCAGCACTGCTGCCGCAACTACCGGGCCGGCCAGAGGCCCCCTTCCTGCCTCATCCACGCCGATGATCAGGTCAAACCCCCGCTTCTTTAGCTTTCTTTCGTATCGGAGCTTTTCCAGCGGCACTCTATTTTGCTTTTTCTTCCCTGCTCTCGATCTTGGTAGCGTGTTTGCCTACCTTGCTTCTTAAATAATAAAGCTTGGCCCTTCTGACCTTACCTGAACGGATGATCTCGATCCGCTCGATAGCCGGGGAATAAAGCGGGAATACGCGCTCAATACCCTCGCCGAAGGAAACCTTCCTGACCGTAAAATTTATCTTGGCCCCTGTGCCGCTCTTGGCGATCACCACCCCTTCAAAAGGGTGCAGCCGGAATTTATCCGGGCCTTCCGGGATCTTGGTGAGCACCTTCACCGTATCCCCGACATTAAATTTGGGCATCTCTTTCTGGGCAAATCCCGCTTCGATCATTTTTAACTTATCCATTTGCTTATTGCTCCTTTCTATTGCTTTGATTTTTTAAGCAGATCCGGCCTTCTCTCTTTAGTCCGCTTTAAGGCCTGTTGTTTTCTCCAGCCAGCGATCCTGTCGTGATCACCGGAAAGCAAAACTTCCGGCACCGGCCACTTTCTGAATTTTGCCGGCCTGGTGTACTGCGGATATTCTAATAGATTACCTTCTAATGACTCAAAATTCAAGGAATTTTTATCCCCCAGCACCCCGGGGATAAGCCGGACTATACTATCTACCAGGACCATTGCCGCCAGTTCCCCTCCGGTCAGGACATAGTCCCCTATTGAAATCTCCTCATCTGCCAGGTATTGCCTTACCCTTTCATCTATCCCTTCGTAATGGCCGCAGATAAGTATTAAATTACCGCAGTTAGATAATGCCTTGGCTTTGCTCTGGTTAAATGCCTCTCCTTGAGGGCAGAGCAAAATTACTTTTGCTTTGCCCTTGGCCTTTTTCTTGACCGCCTCCACTGCCCGGAATATCGGCTCTGCCTGCATGAGCATGCCTGAACCTCCGCCAAAAGGCCGGTCATCAACCTTGCGGTGTTTCTCCAGAGAATAATCCCTTAGATTATGCACAAAAAGTTTAACCCTGCCCTTTTTCTGCGCCCGTTTGATAATGGACTCATCGAGTACAGCGGAAAACATTTCCGGAAAAATAGTGATAATATCTATCCGCACTTAAGCCCCTCCGGCTGTGTGGTAGTTATGCAAAAATTTATCTTTAAAGTCGCTGAATTTATCCTGAGCGATCGCCTGGCGGATCTCCCGCATCAGGTCCAGGAAGAAATATACATTGTGCAGGCTGAGCAGAACCAGCCCCAGCATCTCTTTGGCGTTGAATAAATGCCGAAGGTATGCCCGGGAGAAATTTTTACAGACGTAACAGGAGCATTGCTCATCCAGCGGCCGCAGATCCTCGGCGTAGGGTGAATTGCGGATAATGATCTTGCCTGACCTTGTAAAGGCAGTTCCATTCCTGCCATAACGGGTGGGGATAACGCAGTCAAACATATCCACCCCGCGGCCTACCGCCTCCACTATGTCGAAAGGATAGCCTATGCCCATGGCATAACGCGGCTTATCCTGCGGGATGATATTCGCGACCAGTTCAATGATATTATATATTAAATTGCTGGACTCGCCAACAGAAACCCCTCCGATGGAATAACCGTCAAAATCCATATCCACCAGCTTCTTTGCGCAATCTTCGCGCAAGTTTTCATAAGTGGCGCCCTGGATGATGCCGAATAACAATTGGCTCCCTTTTTCATGGATGGCAAGCGACCTCCTGGCCCAGGAGACGGTCCTGTCCATGGCTGTTTTCGCCTGATCCCAGGCGCAGGGATAATGCACGCATTCATCAAGGGGCATCATAATATCCGAACCCAGGTCATTCTGGATCCGGATCACATCTTCGGGGGTAAGGAAATGCTTCTGGCCGTCAACATGCGATTGAAATTCCACTCCCCGGTCATGCATCTGGCGGAACAAAGCCAAACTAAATACCTGATACCCTCCAGAATCCGTGAGTATGGCTTTATCCCAGCCCATGAATTTATGCAGGCCACCAGCCCGCTTGATTATATCTACCCCCGGCCGCAAGTATACGTGATAGGCGTTTGCCAGGACCACCTGCGCCCCCGCATCCGCGACATCCTTCAGCATAAGCCCTTTAACGGTAGCATGCGTGCCTACGGTCATAAAAGCCGGCGTATCAATCTCGCCATGAGGCGTAATCAACTTGCCTAACCGGGCTTTGCTATTTTTATCCTTATGAATTAGAGTAAACATATCATCCCTATTAAGGGGTACAAGAACAATTACTGGCAGTACTCCATTGCCAATTAGTTACCCCCGTTACCAAATTTACCTTCATAGCTACTCCCTCGCAGCCAGTGGGATCCAAAAATTGAGGCGGCTTGCCTCCCGATGTACAACGCCATCCCTTTATTTCAATCACCGGATCTACTTGAGGACAACTACCTCTAAGACCATAATAAAAATAGTGAGTGTCTCGACATGCGCCAGGAATCTGATTTGGGTCTGTTCCTACATTAAGGTCAGAATTAGCAATACCGGCTATTGTGCCTTTTTCTAATCTATATTCATATGCAAGCTGGCGCATTACTCCCAGGTTGGTCTTCGCTTCGGCTTGCCGTCCCTTTTCCACTACTTTTGAATATTGGCTAAGACCCACTGCTGCCAGGATACCGACGATTATAATAACTACGATTAATTCAATTAAGGTGAACCCGCGTTTCATTTCTTGCCTCTCCGCTCCACGCCCTGCTCCGAAACAATCCAACCCATCCGCTAGAAATAATTCTCATTTCCCTTGTTTTATTCATATATTTCCTTGTAAGCCCTATTCAAAATCTTTCCGAATTCCAAATAATCATTTATAGATTCATTATATTCTCTTGAAATACGACTAAAATAACCCCAACCCAAAGTACCTTCATTTTTGCTACGGTTGTAAAGCAATTCTACCTTTTTAAAAAGCAAGTTTACTGTTTTTAACAAAGCTCCAGAATATCCAGAGAAGCAATCAAAAAGCTCTTTTTGCGGAGGCGTTAGACTATTATATATCTCGTTTCTTAGTTCTCCAATCTCAATATCTTTAGATGCAAAATCTTTAAGGAGTATGCCCATATCGTTATGAAGTTCTTGAAAATCAACTTTTTTAAATAGACTTTGGAAAGTACCTGCGCTTTTTAATACTTTATTATGAATTTCTATATATTGACTAAGTAAATTATTAACTTCAAATATACAAGATTTTAGTTTATCTAGAAAATCCATTTCTTCCCCTCTGCTATTTAAAAAACTAATTAAATACTATGGACACAATACTACTTATCTTCTAAATTCTAATAAATACCAGATATTTTTAAAGCATTTAGTAATTTAGCAATGTCTTTGGAAATGATTTTCTTTACCAATTTAATCTTCCCAAATTCAACAACTAGTTTGTCTTGCTGATTTAACCAGTCTATTTTGTCACATATTTTATTATTAATTTTTTGTATCAGCGCAAAGGTTTTTACATAAGAACCGTATTTCTGCTTATACCATTCCCAATGTCTATCTTCTTCGTGAGATAATGATACATCAATAAAGTGGGCTATTAATTTATTTCTCATGTAATCTAAATCTATATAGTCCTCATCATCCGTATCTAGAGGGCTTTCTTTAACTTCAACCAATGCTTTATTGAGAAGCTTCCAGGCTTGTTCTGTTGCTAAAATTTGCTTTTCCAACATACCATTTATAGCCCTCGGTAATAGAAACAAAAAAATTGGATTTTTTATATCCTGGGGAATATGTTTCTTCAACAAGAGCGCGTTCTCTACTAAAATTGGAACCTGGTTCTTAGCATGTATATAAAATTCTAAAAGCAGTTTATGAACTTTTCTTTGCTTAATCATGGTTTCATGATTTTGAGTATCGTTTGTGCAATATGTCATTAAACGCCAGTGGCGAGTTTATCCGCGAATGTCGATTTTAGGCAATGGAGCTTGAGGATTTTCGGGAATCCCCGTGGAGCGAAGCGACAAAACGGGGACGGCGAGGATGTTTGAGTGGTTTTTGATGGAGCAAAAACCACGAGTTCCGCAGCCGCCGAAAATCCGAAAGAACATTGCCGTCCGCCGCAGGCGGAAAATCGACCTGAGCGGGAAACTGGCCAGTGGCGTTTAAAGGATCAGCATTGCGTCGCCGTAGCTGTAAAACCTGTATTTCTTGTCAACTGCCTCCTGATACGCCTGCTTAATCAGTTGTTCGCCTCCAAACGCACAGGCCAACATAAAAAGTGTAGTCCTAGGCAGATGAAAATTAGTCAGCAGGCAATCAACTAACTTAAATTTATAACCCGGGTAAATGAATAAATCCGTATCCCCTTCTTTTTTCCCAGAAGCATACGTCTCTAAAGCCCTTAAGGAAGTTG
>JAHFFQ010000021.1 GCA_023247875.1 Candidatus Omnitrophota bacterium
CTGACGTAAGTTATGCGCTCATTAACAATGATCGCCACGCTTATATTTATTTTAATTTTAAGTTTGCTCATCGTCGTGCATGAATTCGGGCACTTTATTGTTGCCAGGAAAAATGGCGTGCGCGTGGAGCAATTTTCTTTGGGATTCGGCAGGCGCCTTTGGCATAGGAAAAAAGGGGATACCGAATATTCCCTAAACCTTATCCCCCTGGGCGGATATGTTAAAATGGCCGGGGATAACCTGGAAGAGTATAAGGGTAAAAGTGACGAGTATTTTTCAAAATCCCCGGGGAAGAGGTTCCAGATCATAGTCTTTGGCCCGCTGCTTAATTATTTTCTGGGGTTTATTTTCTTCTGGGCGATCTTTTTGATCGGGTATCCTACCTTAACTACTAAGGTCGGCGGGCTGATCGATGGTTTTGGGGCACAGAGCGCCGGATTAATGGTTGGCGACCGGATCCGCGCGGTAGATAACCATGAGGTCAGTGATTGGAATGCCCTGCAAAAAGAGATCCAGAAAAACAGCTCCGCAGGTTCGGTAAAGCTGGCGGTATTGCGGGAGGGAAAGGAGCTGGAGGTATCGGTGGGTCTGAAAGAAAAAAGCGGCGTTGACGCGCTGGGGCAGAAGCGCTCCTTAAGTTTGATCGGGATCACCCCTTTTGATGAGACGCTAGAATTAAGGCATGGGCCTGTAAAGTCAATATTCCTGGCAGCGCAGAAAACGCTGGAGTTGACATTAACCACTTATCAGGCCTTCTGGTTCCTGATCACCGGAAAAATCTCCATGCGTGAATCCATGGCCGGGCCGTTAGAAATATTCTTTATGACCTCTAAAGCGGCAACCCTCGGATTAGTCGCTGTATTCCATCTTATCGCGGCCTTAAGCATAAGCCTGGCGATATTTAACCTGCTTCCGGTCCCGGTGCTGGATGGCGGCCATCTACTCTTGCTGGGTATTGAGAAGATCAGGCGCAAACCCCTTGAAATAAAAATAGAGCGCATTCTTACCAACATTGGTTTCAGTTTGCTGCTTACCCTGGTTGCCCTGGTTACTTATAACGATATTTTAAGGCGTTACGGAGAGAATATCGGCAAATTTTTTGTCAGATAAATGGATATCATAAGGCGTAAGGCCAAAGTTATAAAGATCGGAAGGGTATTCATCGGCGGCGATTACCCGATAGCTATCCAGTCGATGACCAAGTGCAGGACCGCGGATACCGGGTGCGCCATCAGGCAGATCAATGACCTGGAGAAGGCAGGATGCGCGATCGTGCGCCTGGCGATCAAGGATATGGAGGATGCCCGGGCCTTGAGGAGGATAAAGGCAAAAGTAAAACTTCCGCTTGTGGCGGATATTCATTTTTCATTTCGCCTGGCAATTGCCGCTATTGAGAACGGCGCGGATAAAATAAGATTAAACCCGGGGAACATTCACAAGAAGCAGGAGTTAGCTGCTGTTATCTCGGCACTAAAAACAGCCAACATCCCTTTGCGCGTCGGGCTTAATTCCGGTTCAGTAAAGGATGCGGGCAGCAGGAGAGGCCCGATGGCCGGCAGGTTAGCGGATTCCTGCATGGATTATATAAAGTTGATCGAGAAACTTAAATTCAATAATATCGTGATCTCGCTTAAGGCCAACAATGTACTGGATACGGTTGAAGCATACCGCAAGATCGCTAAGCGCCTCAGCTATCCTTTGCATCTGGGGGTTACAGCCACAGGCTCTCCTTACAACGGCATTATCAAGTCCAGCGTCGCTTTAGGGGCTTTGCTATTGGATGGTATAGGTGATACAATAAGGGTATCCCTTACCGAGGCCCCGGCAGAAGAGGTAAGGGCAGCCAAATGCATATTGGAATCCCTGGGGTTACGTAAGGCAGGCACGCAGATCATCAGCTGCCCGACTTGCGGCCGCTGCGAAGTTGACCTGGTCAGCATAGTTAAAGAGTTGGAAGAGAAATTGGCGGCCGAAACAAGGCCATCGACCGCCAAGCCGTTTAAAGTAGCTGTAATGGGCTGCGTGGTCAACGGCCCGGGAGAGGCAAAAGAGGCGGATATCGGGGTGGCCTTTGGAAAAAAAGAAGGGCTAATGTTCAGGAGAGGCAAGGCCTTAAGGAAGATTTCTTTTAAGCAGTGCGCCAGGGTCCTTTTGGAGGAGATAAAGAATGTTAATGACTAACGTGTTCAAAGAAGAGGTTCGCCAGAAATTGCTCAACCAGCACAGCGACATATTATACCGGGAATCGATCGACAAGATAGAGTTGGAGTCTATCGTAAGGAGCATAATCGAGGATATCATCCGCCACAGGCATATGGAGGTGGATGAGCAGTCTAAGGCCCGGGCCGTTACCCAGATGGTTGACGAGCTGGCCGGCTATGGCCCAATAGAAGTGATCATGAACGACCCCGAAGTGACCGAGGTTATGATCAACGGCCCAAAGAAAATATACGTGGAGAAGAAAGGGAAAAAACAGCTGATCGATATCAAGTTTGAGGATGAACAACAGCTGCGCTGCCTGATCTATAAATTACTTGCTCCCACCAGGCGCCGGATCGATGAATCCTTTCCTTACGTGGATGTTTCACTGAAGGACGGCTCGCGCGTAAATATTATTATTCCTCCCCTTTCCCTGACCGGCACTTCGGTGACGATCAGGAAATTCCTGGGGACGATCAAGAAGGTCGAGGACCTGATCAAGCTGGATACGCTTGATCAGCGCATGGCTGATTTCCTGGTTGCCTGCATAAAGGCAAAGGTAAATATGCTTTTTAGCGGGGCGACCGGAGCCGGAAAGACTACCTCCCTGGCCGTGCTTTCAGGGTATATTGATAATAGTGAACGGATTGTTACTATCGAGGATACCGCGGAGCTGCGTTTGAACCAGGAGCATATTGTGCGCCTTGAGACGCGCCCGCCGAGCATAGAAGGCAAGGGTGAGGTAACTATCAGGGACCTTTTTAATAACTCCCTGCGCATGCGGCCCAGCAGGATAATCCTGGGGGAGATCAGGAGCTCCGAGGCCCTGGATATGCTCCAGGCAATGTGCTCAGGTCATACCGGGAGCCTGGCGGTTTTGCACGCCAATTCACCCACGGAGGTGGTCTACCGGCTTGAGACGATGATCCTGACATCCGGCCTGCCGATCTCACTTGATATTATCCACCGCCAGATCGCCGTGGCAGTGCATTTGATCATCCAGCAGAACCAGCTGTCGGACGGCACGCGAAAGATCACCAACATCACCCAGGTTAACGGTTTAAAGGATGGGACAGTGGTTCTGGAGGATATTTTCCGTTATGAATTCAGTGATTTCAGCGACGGAAAGGTCCAGGGAAAATTCAAGGCCACCGGGGTCGTCCCGGCATTCTTCGGGCTCTTCGCCAAAAAAGGGGTGCCGTTGTCAAAAGAGATTTTTAATAGGGATTAACCATGTATTGGAGTAAGGCTTTTATACCCACTTTGAAGGAATTGCCGCAGGAAGCCGAATCCTTGAGCCATAAGCTCCTGCTGCGTTCAGGGGCGATGCGCATGCTGATGGCCGGGGCGTATATTTATCTTCCTTTAGGATTGAAGGTGCTGGAGAATATCCAGGGGATCATCCGCCAGGAGATGAATGCCTGCGGGGCCAGTGAATTGCTTTTACCGGCCCTGCATCCGCTTGAGCTCTGGCAAAAGACCGGCAGGGACAAGGACCTGGGGGAGGTAATGTTTAAATTCACCGACCGCCGGGGCAGGAAATTAAGCCTGGGGCCCACGCATGAAGAGGTGATCACGGAGTTGGTAAAAGGGCAGGTCTCCAGTTACCGGCAGCTGCCTTTGGTTTTATACCAGATACAGACTAAGTTCCGCGACGAGATCCGGCCGCGCTTCGGGTTGATCCGCGCCTGTGAATTTATTATGAAGGATGCCTACAGCTTTGACCAGGATGAGGCGGGTTTAGACAGGAATTATGAATTGATGTATGAGGCCTACAAGCGGATATTTAAAAGATGCGGTTTGGATATGCTGATCACGGAGGCGGACCCCGGAATCATGGGCGGGAAGGTCTCCCATGAATTTATGGTCCAGGCGCCTCTGGGTGAAGATATAGTCCTGGTATGCGCCAAATGCCGCAAGGCCAAGGCGCAAAAAGAGGGGGACAGCCTTTGCCCGGCATGCAAAGCTTCCATGGATAAGGTCAATGCCATTGAAGTCGGGCATATTTTTAAACTGGGAACAAAATACAGCAAGGCTTTGCAGGCCAATTTTTCCGATTCACACGGAGAGCTTAAGCCGGTGATCATGGGTTGTTACGGGATCGGCGTATCGCGCCTTGTCTCGGCGATCATCGAGCAGAATAATGATGCTAACGGGATCATTTGGCCTCAAGAGGTCGCTCCTTATCAAATTACAGTTTTACCGCTGGATGTGACTAACCGGGAGGTTTTGCGCCAGGCGGAGGATTTTTATAAGCAGCTTAATGAAGCGGGATTTTCAGTCCTGTTTGATGACAGGGATGCCCGGCCCGGGGTAAAGTTCAAGGATGCCGACCTGTTAGGTATACCGCTGCAGGTGGTTATCGGCAAAGAATCGCTGAAGAATAATTCATTAGAGTTAAAGAACCGGCGCACGCAGGAAAAGTTGATCAAACCGGCGGTTGAAATATTGGTCAAGATCAGGGAGTTTTACCATGGTTAGCCAGGAAATACTGGCAGAGCTCAATAGGGTCATCGGAGATGATCTGGCAAAAAATAACTTTGAGCTGGTTGAGTTTAAGCATAGATATGAAGGCAGTGACCTGGTTTTACGGCTGCTTGTGGATAGGCCGGGAGGTGGCATAACCATGGATGAATGCGCCCGTCTTAACCGTTCGCTGGGTGAGCTGCTGGATGAAAAGGAGATGACCCCCGTCCGTTATGTTCTGGAGGTTTCTTCTCCGGGGCTTGACCGGCCGCTTATCTCCAGAAAAGATTTTACCCGTTGCCTGAATAAACAGGCGGTATTTTTTCTGAATGAACAGGTAAACGGTAAATTACAGCTACAGGGACGGATCACCTCGGCGGGGGACAGGAGTGTATTCATCGATGACGCGGGGCAGGCCTTAGAGGTCCCCTTAACAAAAATAAACAAGGCAAAGCTTATAATTTAAAACGGAGAAATCAAAATGAGTCAGGAGCTATTGGCAATTATCGAACAGATCGAACGCGAAAAAGGGATTAAAAAAGAGATCATGCTGGAGGCGGTGGAAAGCGCTTTGCTCTCTGCTGCCAAGAGGGTGATCGACTTAAAACCCGATGAGCAATTTAAGGTGGAGATAGACCGGGCAACCGGGGATATCCGGGCATTCCGCAATAATGAACCGGTGACCAACATTGATTTCGGCCGCATTGCCGCATCTACCGCGCGCCAGGTGATCATCCAGAAGATGCGCGAGGCGGAGAAGGATGTGGTTTTCAATGAATTCCAGAACCGCGTGGGGGAGATCGTCAGCGGCACGGTCTACCGTTTTGAAAAAGGCAATATTATCGTGGACCTTCTGGGCAAAGCCGAAGGAATCCTGATCAAGCGGGAACAATCACCCGCCGAGGATTTCAAGCAGGGCCAGCGCATCCGGGCCTATGTCGTAGAGGTAAAGAAGGATGTCAAGGGCCCGCAGATCATCTTATCGCGGGCGCACCCTAATTTAGTCAAAGAGCTCTTTGAGCTGGAGGTCCCGGAGATCTACGAGGGGATCGTGGAGATAAAGGCGATATCGCGCCAGGCAGGAGAGCGTACCAAGATAGCAGTCTCTTCAAAGAATGACAAAGTTGATGCTGTAGGCGCTTGCGTGGGCATGCGCGGAAACCGGGTAAGGAATATCGTCAATGAACTGCAGGGAGAGAAAATTGATATCGTCCGCCATAATGATGATGTGCGCGAATATATCAAAGCCGCCCTTTCTCCTGCCAAGGTCTCTGAGATAAAACTGGATAAAGAAAAGATGAAGGCAGCGGTGGTAGTTGATGATGACCAGCTCTCACTTTCTATCGGTAAGCACGGCCAGAATGTGCGCCTGGCTTCCCGCCTGGTTGGCTGGGAGCTGGATATTCGCACCAAGAGTATGATCGCCGCTGAGGCGCTTGGCGGCGCAGGTAAAGAGAAACCCACCCTGCCTGAGGCCAAGGAGCCGGAGGGGAAGGTTGCGGAGAAACCAAAGAAGGCTAAAAAAGAAGCCGCCAAAAAAGCGGTTAAAAAAGCAGGCAAGAAGAAAGAAGCATCTTCTTTAGCGGGGCTCTCGGCTGTAGGGGAGAAGATCATTGCCAGCCTGGAAAAAGCGGGCATTAAAAGCATAGAGGACATACTTAAAGCCAAACTAGAAGGCTTGGTGAAGATCAAAGGTATCGGAGAGAAGAAGGCGCAAAAGATCATCGCCGAAGCCAAGAAACTATCTTAATATAAAAGGAAGAGATCATGCCCAAAACAAAAAAAGAAAAAACAGCAGTTAAGAAAACAACTAAGGCCAAGGTCAAGGCTGTGCCAAAGGTTAAGAAAGTTATTGCTAAGGCGCACCCGCTAAAACCAAAGGCAGCCCTTAAACCGGTTAAACATAAGGTTGCTGCGCACGTTCACGCAAAAGTTGTTAAGGCCAAACCTGCTGTTTTGCACAAGGTTGAGATCAAACCTGAAATTAAAATAGAGATCAAGCCTGAAGTAAAAGTTGAGCATAAGCCTGAAATAAAACCCGAAGCAAAGCCCGTCCAAACCGCGGCTTTGCCTATCGGAAGGCAAACCGCGGCTCTCCAGCCCGCGGCTCTCCAGGCTGCTCCGGGTAAGGAGATCGAGCTTGAGCTGCCGATCACAGTCAAGGACCTGGCTATAAAACTGCAGGAGAAACCCTCGGTAATTATCAAACACCTTATGGGTATGGGGGTAATGGCGGGAATTAACCAATCACTGGATGAAGTTGCGGCAAGCAAATTATGTTTGAAATATAACTACGCGATCAAAAAGGCCCCGGATGCCGAACAGATTGCCTTGCAGCAGTACAAGGAAAAAGACTCACCCGACAAGCTTAAGCCCAGGCCGCCGATAGTTACTTTTATGGGCCATGTTGATCACGGCAAGACCTCCCTGCTTGATGCCATTCGTAAAACCAAGGTTGCCGAAGGCGAGCACGGAGGGATCACCCAGCATATCGGCGCCTACCGGGTTATACTTCCTGAAGGGGAGATCACTTTTCTGGATACGCCCGGCCATGAGGCTTTTACCGCTATGCGCGCCAGAGGGGCAAGTATCACGGATATCGTAGTCCTGGTGGTTGCCGCCGATGACGGGATCATGCCGCAGACCCAGGAGGCCATTGACCATGCCCGGGCTGCCGGGGTTTCCATTATCGTCGCTATAAATAAAATAGATAAACCGCAGGCTGATATTGATATGGTCAAGAAACAGTTGTCCGAAGCAGGCCTGATGGCCGAGGATTGGGGAGGCAAGACCATTACCGTACCCGTATCCGCCAAGACCGGCCAAGGCATAGACAATTTGCTGGAGATGATCCTTCTGCAGGCTGAGGTCATGGAGCTGAAGGCAAATCCCGATCGCCCTGCAAACGGAGTTGTCGTAGAAGCAAAGATGGCCAAGGGCAGGGGCCCGGTAGCCACCTTGCTTGTGCAGAACGGAACACTGCACCTGAACCAAAATATAATCGTGGGTAATTTTTACGGAAAAGTCCGGGCCATGCTTGATGACCGGGCTCAAGCGGTAACGGTTGTGGGCCCTGCCTCTCCGGTAGAGGTCCTGGGGATAAGCGCTATCCCCGCCGCGGGGGACCAGTTTTTTGTGATCGAAGATGAAAAGCAGGCAAAGGCACTGGCAGAGGCGCGCGCGGAAAAGGAAAGGCTGCACCAGGTAAAGGTCGTCAAGAGGGTCAACCTTGAAGAGCTGCATGCCCAGATCCTCGCCGGGGAGATCAAGGAGCTTAAGTTGATTATCAAGGCGGATGTCCAGGGTTCCCTTGAGGCGATCAAAGATACATTGGAAAAACTGAATGTTTCGGAGATAAAGATAGATATAATCCATTCCGGGGTAGGCAATATCAATACTTCGGATGCGATGCTGGCGATAGCCAGTGACGCGCTGATCTTAGGGTTTAGTGTCAGCGCCGATGACCTGGCCAAGGAGCTGGTCTCCAAGGAAGGTGTTGATGTAAAAATATACAATATCATTTATGAATTGGCCAATGATATCAAGGCCGCGGTAGAGGGTATGCTTGAGCCGAAGCTCAAGAAGGTATTTCTGGGCAGGGCCGAGGTGAGGAAGGTTTTTAAATTATCCAGGTCAGGGATAATCGCCGGATGTTTCGTGACCAAGGGCAAGTTCAACCGCAACAGCCTTATAACCCTGGTGCGTAACGGCCAGGTTGCTTTTGAGGGCAAACTTTCCAGCCTTAAGCGTTTCAAGGATGATGTGCGCGAAGTTGCCGAGGGCTTTGAATGCGGGATGAGCATAGCCGGCTTTGACCAGCTTATGGAAGGGGATATTATCGAGGCCCACGACATAGAGAAGATAGCCAGGAAATTATAACCATGTCCAAAAAACGTATATTAAGCGGGATGCGTCCGACAGGCAAGCTCCACCTTGGCCATCTGGCGGGTGCTTTGAATAACTGGATAAAACTCCAGGATGAATATGATTGTTTCTTTATGGTCGCGGATTGGCACGCGTTGATGTCGGAGTATGAAAATCCCGGAAATATTCAAGCGAACATACTGGATAATGTCGTTGACTGGTTATCCTGCGGGATAAATCCCGATAGATCCGTAATTTTTATCCAGTCGCAGGTACCGGAACACCTGGAGCTTTTCTTTATTTTTTCACTGATCACCCCTTTAGGCCTGCTTGAGCGCTGCCCTACTTACAAAGAGCAGCTGCGCGAGGTTACCAACCGGACTTTGAGCACCTACGGATTTTTAGGTTACCCGGTCCTCCAGGCAGCGGATATCCTGCTTTATAAGGCCGCGGCTGTCCCTGTGGGTGAGGACCAGCTGCCGCATCTGGAATTGACCCGCCAGATCGCCCGTAAGTTCAACCATCTTTACCCCGCTGGAAAAGATAATATTTTCCCTGACCCTAAAGCGCTGCTTACCGAAAGCTCACGGCTGGCGGGCTTGGATGGCCGCAAGATGAGCAAGAGTTATAATAATTATATCGCTTTATCCGAAGAGCCGGAGATCATCCGTAAAAAAATCCAGAATATGTTCACCGACCCCCAGCGCATCCGTTTAAGCGACCCCGGGCATCCGCACAAATGCAGTGTCTTCAGTTATTATTCGGTATTCTTTCCGGAGATGAAAGAGGGGGGAGAAAAACGCTGCTCTAAATCCGAGATCGGCTGCACTGATTGCAAGAAGGAGCTGGCCGGAAAGATCATCGGATTATTAGCCCCTATCCAGGAAAAAAGGCGCGCCTTGCTTAAGGATAAGAAACATATCCAGGAGATATTATCGGCGGGTAAAATTAAGGCTTCCAGCGCAGCCTCTAAGACAATTGCAGAGGTAAAAGAGCTGCTTAAGATATAAATATGAACTATAAAATAAGATTAGAGATGTTTGAAGGGCCGCTTGACCTGTTGCTTTATCTGGTAAAAAAGGACCACCTTAATATTTACGATATCCCCATTGCCAAAGTCACCCAGCAGTATCTTGAGTATATTAACCTTATGCAGCTTCTGGACCTGAATATCGCCGGAGAATTCCTGGTCATGGCAGCGACCCTCATGCAGATAAAATCCAAAATGCTCCTGCCGGCGGAGGAATCCGTAGAGGAAGAACAGGAGGATCCAAGAGCGGAATTAGTTAAGCGGCTCTTGGAGTATGAAAAGTTCAAGCAGATCGCCGAACAGTTAAGGGAGAAAGAGATCACCCAGCAGGAGGTTTTTAAGCGTCCCAAAACTGAAAACCTCACCCCTGATATCAAGGATCCCGGCAAAAAAGAGGTTTATTTTGAGGCCAGTATATTTGACCTGATCAGCGCCTTTTCGCGGGCCTTGAAGGATATCCCCAAAGAGGTATTCTATGAGGTGATCAAAGATCAGTTTACCGTTGAGCAGAAGGTGCATGAAATCCTGCATCGCCTTTTGGTAGAGCCGGAGGTCAAGCTCTCAGCCCTATTCAGCATGGTTAAAAGTAAAATGGAGATAGTCGTAGTCTTCCTTGCGGTTTTGGAGCTGGCGAAAATGAAAGAAATAATCGCCAGGCAGGACGCGGCATTCGAAGAGATAATCATATCCAGGAATAAGGAAAACATTATACCTTATGAGCGAAGAGACCAGGCAAACCCTGCTTAAGGGGAATCCAGGGATCAGCGATATCAAAGAGTCCGAAGAGGATGTAGTTTTAAACATATCGCTGAGACCTAAAAAATTCAGCGAGTTTGTGGGCCACAAGGATGTCGTGGACAATCTGAAGATCGCTATCCAGGCGGCCAAGCAGAGAAAGGAGCCCCTGGAGCATGTGCTTTTAAGCGGGCCTCCGGGGTTGGGCAAGACCTCTTTGTCGCACATTATCTCGCATGAGATGGGCGCCAAGATTACCGCCACCAGCGGCCCGGCTATCGAGCGGGCCGGAGACCTGATCGGCATACTCACCAATTTAGAAAAAGGGGATATCCTTTTTATCGATGAGATCCACCGGATGTCCAAGGTGGTGGAGGAATTTTTATACCCGGCGATGGAGAGTTTCCAGATAGATTTTGTGATCGATAAGGGGCCTTATGCCAAGACCATCAAATTCAACCTCAAGCCTTTTACCCTGATAGGGGCTACCACCCGCACAGGGCTGCTGGCTGCGCCTTTGCGCGCGAGATTCGGCATATTCTATAACCTTGATTTTTATAAAATAGATGAGCTGGCAAAGATCATCAGGAATTCGGCTCTCCTGTTAGGGGTTGAGATCAATGAAGAGGCTTCTTTTGAGATCGCCAGGCGCAGCCGCGGCACCCCCAGGGTTGCCAATCGGCTCTTACGCCGGGTGCGGGATTATGCCCAGGTATTGAAGATCAAAAAGGTGGATGCTCCGGCCGCTTCCAAGATCCTTAATGATCTGGGCATCGACCAGGCGGGTTTTGATGATCTGGACCGCAAGGTCCTGAAACTTGTCCTTGAGGTATTTAACGGCGGGCCGGTGGGCGTGGAATCTTTGGCTGCCAGCTTAAATGAAGAGGTCGACACTATAGCCGATACGGTTGAGCCGTATCTTTTAAAAGCCGGGTATTTAAAACGCACCTCCAGGGGGAGGCTGGCGACTAAAAAGGCCTATGAGCATTTTGGTTTGAAATTCAACAAAGAGGAGCAGCAAGAGGCGTTTTAGTCCTTGTAAGTTATGAAGATATTATTGCATACCTGTTGCGCTCCTTGCCTGATCTACCCCGTAAAAAGGTTACAAGAGGAAGGATTCAAGGCCAAAGCGTTTTATTATAATCCCAACATCCATCCTTTCAGCGAATATAACCGGCGCAAAGATGCGCTTGAGGTATTAAGCAAAGAGCTGCAGGTAGAGATTGAGTCGCCGGAGTACAGGCCATCTGACTTTTTTCAGGCGGTCAATACTAAGGAAGCAAGGCCTGAGCGTTGTGTTGCCTGCTGGTCTTTGCGATTGCGCAAGACAGCCGGGAAGGCAAAGGAAGAGGGGTTTAGCGCTTTTAGCTCAAGCCTTCTGGTAAGCCCGTATCAGGATCAGGAATTGCTCAAACAGCTGGGCACTCAGATCGCTAAAGAAACGGGAGTGGATTTTTATTATGAGGATTTCCGGCCCGGATTTAGAAAAGCGCACGAAGAAGCGAAACTTAAGGGCGTCTATTGTCAAAAGTATTGCGGATGCATTTATTCGGAGATCGAGCGATGCAAAAAACCGGTAAAACAATGAGGAATAAGACCGCGATCTTATCTTTAGCCTGCCTTTTGTTTACTTCGGGCCTGGCTTTTGCCCAAAACTTTGCGCAAAACAAAGAAGAAGCGGCAAAAGCAAAAGAGGCTGCTTACACAGAGGCAACGGAAGGCTCCCCCCGGGGGGTTTGGATATCGGTCTTCTCTGCCAAATCCGTGCTTTATTCAAAAGAGGGGGTGAATAAGCTGATCGCTCAATGCAAAAAAGCAAAGATCAACGAGATCTATCTGCAGCTTTTACAATCCGGCAACGCTTATTATGATTCCAGGGTCTGCGACAGGTCAAAATATGACCAGATGGTCAAGGCAGCCGGGATGGACACCCTTGATTTATTGCTCAGGGAGGCCCAGGAGAACAAGATCAAGGTTTTTGCCTGGGTCAATGTCTTAAGCTTAAGCAAGAATGATAAGGCGGATATTTTGCATAAATTCGGCAATTCCATTTTAACCCGTGATCAATACGGCCGGCCCTCAATGGGGGAATCTAATATGGAGCTGGATAAATATTATTTAAGGGAGGGCCAGATATTTTTAGAGCCGGGTGACCCCAGGGTGGGGGAGTATATACTAAATGTTATCAATGAGATCATTAACCGTTATCCGTTGATCAGCGGCCTGCACCTGGATTACATCCGCTACCCCTCACCGGTGCCCTTTATACCGGGGTCAAGGTTCATTAAGTTCGGCCTGACTTACGGATATGGGGCAAAGAATGTGGAGCGCTTTAAGGAGAAAACCGGGCTTAATGTGCTGGAGGCATTGAATAACGAAGATGAGTATCTGTCCTGGGATAATTGGAAACGCCAGCAGATAACGGAGCTGGTGCGCAAGATCTCAAGTTTAGTCAAAGTCAAGTCAGCCGACCTCCTGGTTTCCTGCGCGGTCATCCCGCTTGCCGAGCGCGCCTACTCTAATGCCTTCCAGGACTGGTCAGCCTGGCTTGAAGAAGGCATCATTGATTACGCGGTGCTGATGGCTTACACCAAGGATAATCAGTTCGCCAAGGAGATAGTCAAATCCGCGTTAGGCCACCGCGGTAAAGGAAAAATATATATCGGTATGGGCCTGTTCCTGATGAAAGAGAGCCCGGACCTGTTTTTTAACCAATATAAGATGATCACGGAGCTCAAGCCCGACGGGGTCGTATTCTTCTCGATCGACGATCTGAACGACAAGATAATTGGTTACCTGAATTGAACTTATCCATCCTTAGTATAATTCATGCTGAAACTTTCCGAATTTGATTATCCGCTTCCTAAAGAGCTGATCGCCCAATACCCGCTTAAAAACAGGCAGGACTCCCGGCTGCTGATCGTCAACCGCAAGGAGGGGAAACTTACCCACGCCGTATTTAAGGATGTCGTATCTTCTCTAAGCAAGAATGATCTGTTGGTCCTTAATGATACCAAGGTTTTGCATTGCCGCCTTATGGGTAAAAAATCAACCGGTGGACGAGTTGAGATTTTATTGACCCGCCGGCTTAATGCCACAAGTTTTTCCTGTTTGGTCCAGCCAAGCCGCACCAAGCCCGGAGAAAGAATATTTTTCGTAGAGGGCAAAGTCATCGGCATTTTGAGCAAGCGCGGGGAGATCAGTTTTAAAGCAGCTGATGCCGGTTCCATATACAATTACGGCATCGTGCCTTTACCTCCTTATATAAAACGCGAGCCGGAGGATGCGGATAAGGTCACTTATCAGACGGTTTATGCAAAAAACGAGGGAGCGCTTGCTTCGCCGACTGCAGGGTTGCATTTTACGCAGGGATTACTTCAGGAGATTCAAAATAAAGGGATCAATCTTGCTTATGTAACTTTGCATGTTGGTTTGGGCACTTTCCGGCCGGTCAAAACTGAAGATGTATTGGAGCATAAGATGGAGCCGGAGAATTTTGTCGTGCCTGATGCTACCATTGCAGCCATTGAACAGGCAAAAAAGCAAGGCGGCAGGATAATTGCTGTCGGCACAACTTCCTTAAGGGCTTTAGAGACGTATGCTTCTGGGAAAAAAGAAGGGGATACGGATTTATTCATTTACCCGGGTTATAAATTTAAGTTAGTTGATTGCCTGCTGACTAATTTTCATCT
>JAHFFQ010000138.1 GCA_023247875.1 Candidatus Omnitrophota bacterium
TTTAGTCATTTCAGTGGCATTGATGGCAATGAGTAAATATGCCTATCGCTCAATACATGCGCGATTAAAACAAGTGCAATCTGACTTGAATGCTTCAAGAAGATAAAGAGGGTAAAATGAACAACAAAGCCCAAAGCACATTGGAATATTTCGTGATGATCGCCGTAATAGTTGCGGCTCTTTTTGCCATGCAAACCTATATTAAGCGCGGCATGCAGGGAAAGATACGGGATAGCGCTGATAACATAGGCCAGGGTTTTTTGTACTCTCCCGGGGCCACCGTATCCAGTTCTAATATATCTACAATATCCAGAGAATCCGCAAATTCATACAGTGAGGATGATCCCGGTAATCCAAATTCTAAAGTGAATATTTCAGAGTCAACTGTGCAAAATACCCGCACAACTGAACGTACCGAGGATGTTTTATCTTACGCGGCTGAGCCGCAGAGGAATTAGATGAATCGTAGAAAACGCTATTTAAATTTTACCGGAAGTTCTTTTATGGAGTATGTGATAGTCATAGGTCTTGTTTCTTTGCTGTTGACAGGGATGAATATTTATATTAAACGGGGGGTGCAGGCCAAATTAAAAGATATGACCGATTATTTTATCACTAATAAGCAGGAAACGGAGATAAATCCTGCTACGATAACTGAGAGCCAGTCGAATTCCCGCTATGATTCCGAGCTTAATACGCGGTTATCTATCGGAGGGGGTTCGCGAGTAAATATCTCAGAGATAGCAAGGATTAGCGCATCAAGCAGGACGATAGATTCGGATACGCCATACACGGGCGCTCCATTTGTGCCGGCGCCAACGGGATTCATCGAACCGCCTGTAGGCGAAGACCCTGATGGCTCCTGAGCAACGCACTGAAAGGATGTTGCAGTACATAGATTAGGAGAATAACATGCTTGGGATCAATAAAAAAGGACAGGCGATGGTAGAGATGGCGATATTCGGCAGCCTGATATTGTTTGTGTTCGGGATGCTTATTTCTTATACGCAGCGTATGAACGAGCAGCAATATATTCAAATGGAGGCTTTTCGCAGGGGGCTGGAAAAGGCCTGCACATATGCTGGCTCTGAGGATAGCGGCGCAGGCGCATCCGTACAGTATACCCTTATGGAAAACAAGAGATTAGCTGATTTATCGGATAGCTTTAGAAAAGGCAACCCTACGACCATAAGGGGTTCTTCCAGCGTTTTCTGGGCAATTCCGCAAACCGGCAGCCAGCCAGACAATAAGATTGTATATAAAATAAATGATGATGAGGCAACTTTCGATAAAGACACCAAAGTAGAAAGCATCAGCAGTGTTACGGGAACAGATTTTACAGAGAATATGCAGAAAGTGGAAAGCCCTCAGGATATAACTACAGGCAGGAGCTCTCAGTTAACAGATACGATTACTACTACATTGACGGATGAAGATGGCTCTACGGTTTGGCAGGTTAAACAAGGCGCGTATAGAGACGCGGACGGCCAGATTAGATACGGCAGCGGGGCTGTAGATAATAAAATAGGCAGTTCCAGGACATGGAAGACAGATTTCTAATGAAGGATAAGGCTATGAACAAGGGCAAAGGCCAGGTAATGCTGGAGACATCCCTAGTGTTTGTTTGTATGGTATTATTACTGGCTGGAATAATCAACATCTGGCTTTGGGCAAATAAGCAGATTGTGGAGCGCCAGATGCGCTATAATTCAGGGAGGGTAGATGCCGGGATCTCAAGCGATACATATCAGCTTAAAGATCACTGGCCGGTTTATGAGCCCGGGGGGCTAACGGAAGATATGGTATTAAAAAGCCCAACCCCAGAACCTGTCCCCGCAGGGGACTGAACCTAAAATAAGAAAGGCAACACCATGTTTACATATTTCCACGATCACAAATTAAAATACAATAAGGGGCAGGTGGCGCCTTTTTTCATCGTGATTATGGTGGCAATTGTGATTATGGCCCTGGTAACTGTAAATTTAAGCAAGGTTGCCCTGACCAAGACTGAATCTGCTAATTCCGCTGATGCCGGAGCCCTGGCAGCAGGCTCGGTTATGGCCAATGTCTTTAACAGCATAGCCAAGTATAATGCGCAGATGGAGTTTCAATTCTGGTCATCTTTTACCGCTATTTCAGTGTCTTTCACCATTGCCGTCGGTTCTTTAAGCTTCGCGCTTGCAACCGGATGCACTAGTTTCGCTTGCGCTGGCGCAGCAGCAGCAAATGTAGCCTGGTATACGATCCTAGCTCTTGGTATAGCAGTTACTGCCTTCAAAGTGGCCCAGTATCTTACTTATCAAACAATTAGGAGCAAGATTGCTCAAAAGGGCTGGGAGGGTGCTGTAAAAGCAGGGCACCAGTTTGTGTTTATTAATGCCGGTATCGGCTCTAAATTAAAAGAGGGAGCTCAACGGGATGATTTTAAAAACTTCATGGATAACACAGTAAGTCATGCGCCAAGTTATACTTATTCCTGGCAGGATGGACAAGGAAGAGATCATTATGTAGAGTCACAAGTAACTATTGACCCCGTAAATAAATTTAAGCTGCAAACCACTTTGCTTCCTGCGGTAGCCATATCGGCAGCGCTGATTTTAGCTGGATGGCTGGCGGGAAAAGGAGCAAATGTTCCTGGTTTAGTTCTCGCTTGTTGGTGGTCGACTTGCTGCTGTCCTTTGGGGCTTCCTCCCCAATGTGCGATTTGTTGTGCTAACCAAATAGTAGCTTGCACAACAGCAATGCCGTTTCTTATTGGTGCCATAGCGGCTTTGGCTACTGCCTGGGCAGGGCTGACTCCAACCGGTTCTATAATTGAAGAGGAAGAGGATGGGGGTATTATAGGCGCAGCAACCTCGATGTGGATTTATGCATGGATTGATGATATTGACCACAACCGGAAGGTTGTAGTCAGGACAACCCAGCATCATGGGGGAACGGACTTAGGGCTTTGGACGGCCCAATATCCTGATACGTTCAGTTCCAGCAGGGTTGATTTTAAAGGCAATGGCGAGATACATCCGCCAAAGCTAAAGCACGATGCTTCTATAGAGGCAGTGGATTTTCCTTAAGGACAGGGAGGCAAAATGGTTACCCGTTGCAACATTAAAATAAACGCTATCCTAGCCGTAATTATTTTAACCTGCGGTATAAATTCGCTTAATGCTGCGTGGTGGGAAAGAAAAAATATACCTTTGCCCGCAGGCACAGAAGAAGCGCGCCAGGAAACCAGAAGGATCGGCGGTTCAGAATTATTATTTACCTATTATGCCAATGAACAGGAAAACGCCGATTCTATAAGGTCATTTTATCGCAGGCGTCTTCCTGATCTGGGCTGGAAAGAAAAAGAGTTAATAAAAGACCTGCAGCAGGTGCCGAATCTGCAGATAAATTCTGCTTTCAAAGAAGTATTAGAGCAGAACCTTATGTTTGAGAAAGGCACGGATTTACTGATTATAAATTTTATGCCGAAGGGAGCATTTAACGACGCCAAAGCAAGATTTGCCATTGCCCAGGGGAAAATGGATTTTAATAAT
>JAHFFQ010000139.1 GCA_023247875.1 Candidatus Omnitrophota bacterium
CTTATCGCTTAGTTTACCTTTTAAGAAATTACTCCAGAGATGGATTACCGCCTCCTGGTAAAGGTCATCGTGGTTAAAAGAACGATAATGCCCGTTTAACCTGTAGGCGATACGCTTGATCGTTGGCGATAGCTTTTGGTGTAGCTGTTCGAAATTCATGTCTTAAACCCTCTAAAAACAGAAACGTCCCCTACCCTGTTTTCCAGGATAAAGGACGCCGTAGTCCTGATAAATAAAAAAGCCTTCCAGGCATTCCTCGCCCGAAAGACTTCTATGTCTTACTTTACTTCCTCGTAGTTATTTAAAGCTTACCACAAAATTAGCGTTTGTCAAGTCAATTCCTTCCACTTTGTTACTACCAGGATTATAACACTAATACCTATAATTAAGCCAATAAGAGGCGGCGAGAGGAACGAAAGCAGGCTTACCACTATAGCCCCTGCTCCTGCATAGCGGAGTTTTTTTCTAAGTAAATATCCAAATACGCAAGCGGCTAAACCGATGATTATTACGTAAAAAGGAAACACTGCTGATTTACCCTGCGCAATCTGGGGTATGCCGATAGCGACACCACCCAAAAGGTTTAAGATACCAATAATCCATAATAATGTAGAAGCTATATTCATGGTTTTCCTCCTCTTAACCCCTATATTTATTTGTGATCGGCATTCTCCTGTCCCTTCCGAAGGCCTTGGGGGTAATCTTAATCCCCGGAGGAGACTGCCTGCGCTTATATTCACTTGCGTCAACCATCTTCAGGGCCTTTGAAACCGTCCCCTTATCAAAACCTAAAGAAACGATCTTCTCCAACTCCTTATCCTCCTCAATATAAGCTTTCAGGATAGGGTCTAAAATATCATAGGCTGGCAGGGTGTCCGAATCTTTTTGATTGGGGCGCAGCTCAGCGGTAGGCTCTTTGGTGAAGACGCGCTCGGGTATAACCTGGGATAAAGAATTCCTGTAGCGGGATAATTTATAAACCAGCTCTTTCGGGACATCTTTGATAACGGCAAAACCTCCGGCCATGTCCCCGTAAAGAGTAGCATAGCCTATGCTCATCTCCGATTTATTTCCGGTGGCCAAAACAATCCAGCCGAATTTATTGGAGAAGGCCATAAGCATATTCCCCCTTATGCGCGCCTGCAGGTTCTCCTCGGTGATATTCCTCTCCATGCCGAAGAAATGCTGCTCTAAAACCGCCAGGTACATTTTATAGATCTGCTCGATGGAGATTGTGATGAATTTTATCCCCAGGTTCTGGGCCGTCTGCCGGGCATCCTCCGCGGACTCCGCGGAGGAATAACGCGAAGGCATGAATATGCCAGCGACATTATCTTTACCCAGGGCATCCACGGCTAAGCTTGCTACAAGGCTTGAATCTATCCCCCCGCTTAAACCCAGCACTACTTTTTGGAAACCGTTCTTTTTCACATAGTCGTTTAAACCCAGCAGTAAGGCCTCATATACCTCTTTAACCGGCTCTAAAATCCCACGCTTTTGAACCGGCAACGGAGGTTTTTCTTTTACCGGAAGCTTATCCGTGATTTTAATTATTGTTTTCCCGCATCTTCCTTTTAATTGGGGAATCTCCAGGTCAACAGCCAGCAAATCCTCTTTAAATGCCTCAAGCCTCTGGATGACCCTGCCTTTATCGTCAAGGACCATGCTCTGGCCGTCAAAAACCAGCTCATCCTGTCCGCCGACAAGGTTTGTATAAACCATGAATAATTTATTTGCCTTTGCCTGGTCCGCTATAACATGTTCCCTTAATTTTATCTTCCCCATATGATAAGGGGAGGCGTTAATATTGAGGATCAACTTCGCCCCGCAAAAGGCCTCTTGACTCGTAGGGCCGTTCTTGTACCATACATCTTCGCAGATATTCACGCCGAAAAGTACATTGCCAAACTTAAGGACAACGGATTTTTCTCCCGGCGCAAAATAACGCTTTTCATCAAATACCCCGTAATTCGGCAGGCACATTTTGTGATAGACAGCAAATATCTTACCTTTATAAATTACTGCCGCGGCATTGTAAATTTCTCTGCCTTTCCTGGCCACAAAACCTACCACGGCTACAATTTCCCCTACTACCTTGGCCACTTCTTTTATTTTTTTAAGATTATCATCGATAAAGTTTGCTTTGAGGAGCATATCCTCGGGAGGGTATCCTGTGAGGGCTAATTCCGGGAAGGAGACTATATCAGCGCATATACTTTGCGCCCTACGTATATATTCACTTATTTTTGAAGCATTCCCTTCTATATCTCCGACAGTGCAATTTATTTGCGCTAAAGCCACGCGCAGCTTCTGCTTCATTCTATTGGCTCTTTCCTCTTATGTCTTTTGCTAAAATTATAGCTTCGGCTACCTCGCGCATGGACTTTCGCATATCCATGCTTTGCTTCTGGATCAGGCGGTATGCCTGGGATGGAGGGATATTGGCATCCTGGCAGAGGATCTCCTTTGCCCGCTCAACTACTTTACGTGTGGTCAGGGCCTCCTCCGCTGAACGCGCGCGCAGGTCAAGCTCGGCGTTCTCAATGGCAATAGCTGCCTGGTTAACCAGGGCAGTCAAAAGATCAAGCTCATGCTTTGAGAACTTATGCTTCTTTGAAGTATAACAGTTGAGCACCCCGATAACCCTTCCCTTCACCGCCAATGGCACGCAGGCCAGGGAACATAACCCTTCTTTTTTAGCCAGGTCCTGATTTAAATAGCGGCTGTCCTCCCTGACATCCAAAACGCATATCGGTTTATTATCCCTGGCAACTACCCCGGCAATACCCACACCCACAGGGATATTCGGCTTTTTATTGTATGCCTCGGATATCGACTGCGTTGCTTTGACCACCAGCTCTTTTTTATCCGGATCAAGCAGCATAAGAGAAGATATCTTGGAGTTCATGATCTCGGCGGTAACCTGCACCACCAGGCGCAGCAGCTCCTCCAGGTACATTCCTGAAGTGATAAGGTTGGCAACCTTGGAGATCGCCTGGATCTGTTTTACATAAACATCGTAATTATCTTTCTTCTTCGCAGCCATTATCTCCTCTTTTCCAGGAATCTCTTTATCCTAACTAATGCCTCCTTAAGGTTATCCAGGCTGGAGGCATAAGAGATCCTGATATAACCTTCTCCGCAGGCACCGAAAGCAGGGCCGGGCACAACCGCGACTTTCTCTTTCTCCAGTAATTTACGCGAGAAATCCAGAGATGACATGCCTGTGTTTTTAATAGACGGAAAAACATAAAAAGCGCCCTGCGGCCGGGAACATTTGAGCCCCAGGTTATTAAGCTCCGTAACCATGAATTCCCTTCTACGGTTATATTCGCGCTTCATCTCATCTACGGAGCGTTTCCCGCTGGCTAAAGCCTCTGCCGCCGCCATTTGGCTGGTGATCGGCACGCACATGATCGTATATTGGTGGATCTTGGTCATTGCCGCGATGATCTCCTTCGGCCCGCAGGCAAAACCCAC
>JAHFFQ010000140.1 GCA_023247875.1 Candidatus Omnitrophota bacterium
GGTAGTAGACCTTGACCTGCCTGCCCAGTGTCAGGGAGAGGCCGCGCCACTTATCAATTATGGCCCTGCCCCCCTTATTTTCCAGGAGAAAGTAATTATTTTCAATCCTGCGCAAAAGCTCCTGAAGAAGCGGGACCCTGGCAACCTGCGCTCCTGTTTGCTCCTTTAAGGAGGTAGCTTGAGCGATCAAGGATTTCTTATCATTATTGACATTCAGACCGATACCGATGACCACGAAATTAACCTTATCCGCCTCGGCGTTCATTTCAGTCAGGATGCCGGAAATCTTTTTATTATGGATAAGTACGTCATTGGGCCATTTGATCTGCGGCTCTAAGCCGGTAATCTTCTTTATCGCCTCGCAGATGCTCACCGCGGTCAAAAGGGTCAATACCGGGGAAGCTGCCGGTAAAATTTCCGGCCTTAAGATCAGGGAAAGATAAATCCCTTTGTATTTCGGGGAGAACCAGTTCCTGCCTAACCTGCCGCGGCCTTTGGTCTGCGATTCAGCCAGGACAACTGTTCCAGCGGCTGATCCCCGCATACCCAGCTGCATAGCCAGGTCCATAGTCGAGGCCAGGTAATCAAAATAATGTATTTTCTTGCCGATAAATTTCGTATTAAGGCCGCGGGTGACTTCAAATGCAAAAAGCCGGTCCGGCTTTGATTCCAGGCGGTAACCCAAGTGCGGCACAGCTACGATATCATAGCCGGAATCCTTTAAGTCCTGGATGTGTTTCCAGAGGGCCTGGCGGCTGATACCTAAATGCGAGCTTATCTGGTCGCCGGATAAATAATCATGCCCCTTATTCAGATAATCCAGTATTTTTTCTTTCACTTTTTTTCATAAAGCGGGGACATCGCGCGCAGCTTCTGCGCTACCCCGGGAAGCTTTTCCAAAAGGTAATCAATATCCGCCTCCGTGGTCCAGCGGCCCATAGTTATTCTTAAGGATCCGTGGGCGGTTGCATGGTCTAAGCCGATGGCCAGTAACACATGCGAGGGCTCAAGGGAACTGGAGGTGCAGGCTGAACCGGTGGAGCAGGCGATCCCCAGCATATCCAAACTCAAAAGCATGGATTCCCCTTCAATATACTTGATGGAGAAATTTACATTATTCGGCAGCCGGATCTCGGGGTGCCCGTTAAGCTTGACCTCGGGGATCCTGGCGGGGATCTCTTTGATCAGCCGGTCACGTAAGGCGCTCTGGAATTTAGCCTCGCTTTCCATATTTTTGCGGCACAACTGGACAGCCTTAGCCAAACCAACTATGCCGGAAACATTGTGCGTGGAGGCACGCTTTCCCCTCTCCTGGTCTCCGCCGCGCATGAATGTCTCTAAACGCGTGCCTTTCCTGATATATAAAGCTCCTACTCCCTTTGGCCCGTAAAATTTATGGGCGGAAAGTGAAAGCAGATCTACATTAAGCTGCTCTACATCTGCGGGGATATGGCCCAGCGTCTGCACAGCGTCGGTGTGGAAATATATCCCTTTTTCTCTGGCGATCTTTGCCAGTTGAGCTATCGGCTGGATAGTGCCGATCTCATTGTTGGCGTGCATCACGCTGACAAGGATGGTTTTATCGGTAAGGGCCTTTTTCAGATCCTCGCAGGCAACCAGGCCATCCTTATCTACGGGAAGGTAAGTTAGCTTAAATCCCTTCTTCTCCAGGAATTTAGCGGGTTCGCTTATGGCGTGATGCTCAATAGCGGAGGTAATAATATGGTTGCCCTTTTTCTCCAACGCATAGGCAGCACCTAAAAGCGCGGAATTATCCGATTCTGTGCCTCCGGAGGTGAAAACGATCTCCTCGGGTTTGGCATTGATGAACTCCGCCAGTGCCTCTCGGCTATCCTCCAACGCTTTCTTGGCCTCCTGGCCATAGGCATGAAGGCTTGAGGCATTGCCGAATTTTTCAAAGAAATACGGTTCCATTGCGGCGATAACTTGCGGGTCGGCCGGTGTAGTGGCTGCGTAATCCAGATAAACTTTTTTCATCTGTCAATCACCTCATTTAAGCTTCCGGTACGGTATCCCTCTAAATCCAAAGTGATATAATGATACCCCAGGCTTTTGAGTTTCCCGACTATCGCCTCTCTCCTGCTTAACAGCCGGCGGATATCCCCTTTATCCACTTCAATGCGGCAAAGCCCGTTATAATGACGCAAGCGCACCTGCCGCAAACCCAAGCGGTTGAGATATTCCTCTGCCTGCTCAATGCGCTTTAGGACCCTGGGGGTTATCCTGGTGCCGTAAGGTATGCGGGAAGCAATGCAGGCCAGGCTCGGTTTATTCCAGGTGCGTAATCCCAATTTCCTGCTTGCCTTACGGATATCCTCTTTGGTAAAGCCTGCCTCAACCAGAGGAGATTTTATTTTCAGCTCATTTTTAGCGATATTCCCCGGCCGGTAATCCTTTTTATCCGAAACATTACCGGCATCCAGGACAAAATCAAGTTTATCGCGCCCCGCAATAGAAATTAATTTTCTAAAAAGCTCTTTTTTGCAAAAATAGCAGCGCCTAACCGAATTGGAGACAAAATCTTGATTATCCAGCTCCACAGTTTTAATTATCCTGTGCCTGGTTCCTATATCTTTGGCTAAAATCTTTGCCTTACGCAATTCAGCCACAGGATAAGTTGCAGAAAACGCGGTTACTGCCAGAAGCTTATCCTTCGGCAGGACCAGTGAGCAGATTTTAAGTAAGAATGCGCTGTCCTGGCCTCCGGAAAAAGCAACCAGGCATGATCCATATCCGGAGATTATCTCCTTAAGACGGGACAGCTTATTGTTAAGGGTCATTGCAGCTTGCCCCTATAAGGCGATAACCTCTTTAATTTCCGGGACCTCCTGCTTTAAGATCCTTTCAATCCCGTTTTTCAAGGTCATTGAGCTCATCGGGCAGCATCCGCAGCTTCCCTTTAATTTTAATTTCACCACACCGTCTTCGGTTACATCCACCAATTCCACATTCCCGCCATCCGCTGCCAGCATCGGCCTGACCTTATCTAATGCCTTTTCAATCCTCTCTCTCATCTTTATTCTCCTTTTTTAGAATTGCTTCTGCGCCAGATAACGGAAGGCGCTTAAAGCGGCCTTTGAGCCCTCTCCGGCGGCAATAATGATCTGCTTCTCCTGCACGTCCGTCACATCTCCGGAGGCAAAAATGCCCGGGATATTCGTACGGTTAGAGGAATCGATCTTTATCTCTCCTTTTTCATTCTTTTCAATCTCCCCGGCAAAGGCGACATTGGGAATAAGCCCGATCTCCACAAATATCCCCTCTACCGCTAATTCTTTTTCCCCGCTGCTATTCTTTATTTTAATGGATTTGACAAATTTATCACCTACGACCGAGGCAACCTGGGAATTATTCAAGATAGTGGCATTGTTT
>JAHFFQ010000141.1 GCA_023247875.1 Candidatus Omnitrophota bacterium
GCGCCGCCGATTAAAGCCCCATCCACATCCTCTAAAGCAAAGATATCTTTGGCATTGGGAACATCCACGCTTCCGCCGTAAATTATCCTTATTTTTTGGCTTGCTTCCCTGCCCCACCCGGGGGTCTCTTTGATTACATTTCTGATCATGCTGTGCGTTTCCTGGGTCTGTTCAGGAGTAGCTGTGCGGCCTGAACCTATAGCCCAACGTGGCTCGTAAGCAATAATTGTATTGGATATCTGCTCCGCGTTTAATCCGGCCAGCCTTCGGCGCACTTGCTCGGCTAATACCTTATTGGAGCTGCCGGTATCCCGGTCAAAGATGACTTCACCTACAGGGACAATTATATTACCGGTGATCTTGCCTTGGCTGCGCAATTTATGCGCTATATGCACACGGTTATTGATATATTCATCGCTTTCTCCCAGATCAACTTTCTCCGAATGGCCGAACATAATATCATGAACTCCAACAGTCTCTACCGCCGTCTCTAAATCCGCAAACTCTCTTTCTCCGGCTATGCCCGCATCCTGCAGCATTACCCTCCCGGGGACTTTTCTCGCGGGAGGCAGGGCTTGAGCCTGAGGCAGCTCCTGTCCTTTGACCTTGGCTGAAACCAGGCCTATCTGCACCGGGTCGGGGATGAGCGCAAGCTGGACGAAATGCGTATTTACCCCATCTGCCAGAGTTGAGATATCTGAATTGATGATTGATTTATCCGTATATGCCCCCAGGAAGAAACGTGGCCTCCAGCGGGATTTTAATTCCTGCCGTTTTGAACTGTCGGACATAATCTGTTTGCTTACTTCCAGCGCAAGCTCGTTAAATTCCTTAGTACCAACTTCTCCCCCTAAAATAATCCCGTCAATTTCATTAAAACCGACCAATGCCTTAATCTCTTTGAGCGTTTTCTTTTCATTGAGTTTGAGGAATACCCTCATTTTACGGGAAACCATGCTGCCTAACCCCAGGTCATATTCGGATACCCCGGCTATATATGCGGCAATGGCATTTTTAATATCCTGCACGTAGGTAACGGTATCAAGATTATCTTCTCCGGAGACTTCCAGCGATATGGCAGTCTTCATAATATCTTCCGGAGGGATATCTTTAAAGATCTGGGCAATCTGGCGGTTTATAGAATCCTGCACAGTGCCGCGGCGGAGGTCAAATTCATTTATATATATATTCAGGATCGGCTGATTCAGGCCTAAGGCGCGCGCCTCTTTTAATGCCGCGTTTAGCTGGCCGGTTACATCAACCTGTTTATTTGCCGGCCTTATCCTGTTGGCATCCTCTTCCTGCGTACGGGTATATCCGGAGCCGATGATTGCTCCTGTGGCGCCTGATTTTATAAGCCCGGCAACGCTCATTCTTCCGGTGAAAGCACCCTTCTCGTAAACTCCGTCTTTCGCCACCAGATTAGGCGCGATAATTTCCGGGGCCTTCTCTAATTCCCGCAGATACAATCCCATCAAAAGGGCTAAATTAATATACTGGTTATCGTATCCGCGCTCATTGTCATACCAGACGCCTACGGAAACAGTGCCGGTTTCATTGTTAACATGGGTAAATTGCGGGTCAAAGATCCCTCCAAATTCCGCTCCGATGATCTCAAGGGATGTTTTAAAGGTGCCAAAACCCAGGACACCCTGGAGGCCGCCCTGGCCCGTTGGCATTGCAGTCAAGCGCTTCACAGCCTTATTGATTTCTTCCGCGCTGGGAATAATTTTCCCGTCGCGGGGAATTACCTGCAGGTCAAAATTTATTAATGAGCCGTCATCATTGCCTACCCTTAAAGAAACGCCGCTTATCCTATTGAGAAGCTCCGGCAGCGCCCGGCCTAACTCTGTAGAGGCACCGGTTGTTTCATAGACAATGTTCCCGCGGGCGTCCACTGACCGCGTAAGATTTTTAAGCAGGTCGCCAAACTGGCTTCCCTGCGAATTAGTAATGGCGTGGATCGTATCAAAATACCCGGCTGCGACAAAAAGAATGCTTAACAGCGCTTTGGCGGCAGTTGCGGTGGCATTCGTGCTGCAGGATGCGCCTGAGACGATCTGCAGCAGCTCCCAGGTAGAAAGCATAACATGATCGCTGACTCCGGGGACAAAGGTTCCATCAGCTGCTTTTAATCCGGGGATCCCTGACTTTGCCGGAGCGGAGATCACTACTCTGCCTGCCCCTGCCATAATCACCGGCTCCAGGGCGATCTTTTGTATTAACGAACCTGAACCTTCAAGAAATAAAACATGTTCATTTAGCTGCGACAAACTCGTAATAAACCTGCGGGTGTTATCTCTATTGTATTCATTAAGTTTGCTCAATAACTTCGGCAGGTCTGCTGCTGATATCTTTTTTGCCTCATACATCTTTTTATCGTAGCGGACATTGGCAAAAGGAATGGTTATGTTTTTTTCCACTCCCGCGGATAAAAGATATGGTTTATCCTGCTCTAAACTATAGGTTAGGCGAACCTTTGATTTATTATCCAAAGCATCAACCGCCCCGCTTAAGGTAAAAGTACCGTCGGCATTCTTAGACGTTGTTAAGCCAACGACTTCTTCCCCATGCAGCTTCACGGATGTTATTTTCCCGTTTTTCTCTATAACTGCCAGATTTCCATAGGGGGTGCGGATAATATAATCATTTACTCCTGCCTGCTGCCTGACTAAAGTTGTATCTTTATTTACGGGTATAACAATTTCCTTCTTATCGGCAAAGTTAAATGCCGGCTGCTCGCCGGATCTGATAAACTTTACGGTATAGGGAGCTTCGCCAAAAACCTGGTCAAACTCAAGGAATTTAGCTGTAAGTTCCTCAAACTTTTCCCGCACCCCGTTTATTGCCACGATCTTAAAGTTCGGGTCATTCCAGGTCCTGCGCATGGTATTTATGGCTATTCTTCCCCGGGCCGCGTTCAAGGTTACTTCAATCGGCTCGCCGTCAGGGATTTCCTGCAGCCGTATTTTATCAGGCGTGCGGGAAATAGAGCCCTCCGGGGCTTCCAGGGATGCCTGTTGTTTGACGGAAGCTTTATTTCCTTCAAATAGTGACCATTCAGCCATAAGATCAAGCGCTTGTTTGGCATAGCCGGCCTCTGAATAGTAACCGCGCAGTTCAATGGTGCGATAACGCGATTCACCAGAACTAACCTCTTGGAGCTGGCTATCTGTCATAGGTATATATACTAACGCATGCTGGTTATGGGTTTCGAAACTTGATGCCCTCGTGTCTCCCGCGTACTCAATTAATCCTTTAAGCTCGCCTTCGCTGGCATTTCTAAAAGCTTCATTTATTTCCCGGATGGTAAGGCTGTCAAGTTTACCATCTATGCGCAGACGCATAATAATCGCATTCGCTCCGGCAACAACCGCCGTATCCGTGAC
>JAHFFQ010000142.1 GCA_023247875.1 Candidatus Omnitrophota bacterium
CTCCTTTGCCATGATGGCATGCTCATCTCTTCTTATGGCCACAAGCAGGGCTTTAAGGCGGTATTGTTTGATCGCCTGTTTTAATGCATCAGTCTTCAGCCGGCTGCAGCAGGAAAATCTCCCTTCTTTTAGAGGAGAGGTATTTTCTTTTAGCGCGGCGTCATTCCGGGCGACCCTAAGATCAAGCCCCCACGACTTGGCGTACCTGGCGCGGAATTCATAAATTTCCTTAAACTTAAAGGTAGTATCAAGATGCATAACCGGCACAGGCAGTCGCCCAAAAAAAGCCTTTCTGGCAAGATGCACCAAAGTTGTTGAATCCTTCCCCATGCTCCAGAGGATTGCTAAGCCATTTTTATACTTCCAATATGCCTCCCTGATAATGTAAATGCTCTTACTTTCCAATTCATCCAAATATGGATTATTTCTCATCTGATAAAGAGTATGCGCGAGCTCAAAATGATTACTATTATTGCCACTAATATCCCTAACAACCGTTTTGGCAGTTTTCCGCAGGCAAACGCCGCGATAGGCGCGCCGATGATCCCTCCGGTTAAAAGCGCAAAGACCACTCGCCAGTAAATATTCCCCAGCCCGAGAAGAAAATAAAAGGTTGCGCAGATTGCCAGGGTCACAAAAAACTCGGCCAAATCAACAGAACCCACTGCTTTATTGGGCACGGTGCCGGTCAGGACCAGCGTAGGCGTGCAAATAGGACCCCACCCTCCTCCTCCAACCGCGTCAATAAAAGCCGCAAAGAACCCGAGGATCCTGAGCTTTGCAGGCGAATATATTTTTGGCCTGGAGTGAGCCGTTTCTCTCTTGTAAATAAAACGGTATAGCATCAACAGCCCCATGCACATGAGTATTAAGCCTACGGCTGTCTTTATCTCTTTTGCGGGAAACTTTACCAAGCCTAATGCCCCGATAATTCCGCCGATAACTCCAAATGAAATTAACGGCCGGACAAGATCGCGCTTAACATTACCGAACCGGATATGCGACACCCCTGAAGCAAAAGAAACAAAGATCTCGGAGGTGTGGATACTTGCGCTCGCGGCAACAGGGGGCATTCCCATAGAAACAAGCAGCGCTGAGGAACTTACTCCATACCCCATTCCCAGAGTCCCATCAATAATCTGCGCCAGGAATCCGATCACAGCTATACCTAAAAAACCTTCTATTTTCCCCTCCCCCTCCAATAATAAATTTGAGGAAATTAAACGCCTTTTTTATTTATAGGATCGTGCTGCTTTTCCCCGAAGGGGCTATTGAATAAACTGCTGCGCACAAAGGGATTGACGAGCATCAGGTAAAACAAGCGGGGCAAATCGTATAATACCAGAGGCAAAAGTTTGCTCAAATACTGCAGGGCCCCGTCGTTTTTCAGTATAGCTAGATAACGGTTGCGCAAATTAAGATACTGCCTGTATTCTTTAGTCAAGGATGAGCTCTCGCCATGATGATAACATACTGCTTCCGGGTCCGACATGCACCTCCAGCCTTTTTTTCCGGCGCGCCAGGCAAGATCAACATCTTCAACTAAAAAGAAGAATCTCCTGTCAAAATAGCCTGTATCTTCTTTTACCTCCTCAAGCATCTGGCGGTTATACAATGCCGCCGCAGAACAGGGCCCGAAAATCTCCCCCGCCCTGCTGAATTGGCCTCTATCGTATTTCTTTGACCCGATATCATAAAACCTTCTTGACCAGGCCAGATGGATACCGCAGGAATAAATTGTTTGCTTGTCAGGATTCAATATCTTCGGCTGCAACATTCCGAACCCGGAAGGCAGCCTGTCGATAATCCTGATTATCTTAGAAAGGAAATCCCCTGCCAATACGGTATCGCAATCAAGGGCAAGGACCCACTTCCCTTTAGAAAAATTGATCCCCTGGTTTCTTGCCTGCGCAGCCCCCAGATTAACAGTATTCTCAATAAGCGTTATGCCGGGAAAATTTTCCTTTATAATCTCAACTGTCCCGTCCCGCGAGCCGTTATCAACAATGATGACCTCTAAATCCTTGCGCCCCTGTTTGAATATTGAATCCAGGCAGGGCCGGATGAATTTTTCGCTATTGCAAGTAGCAATGATTGCCGAGATATTCGGGATATCCGTTACAGGGGAATCTGGCATTTTTATTGGAGATACCCCAAGCTTATCAGGCTAACCCTCTCTTCTTCGCTTAAAGGTCTCATTTCCGTCTTAATATCGCAACGCAGAGGCCGGCATTTTAACCAGTTCTTTAAGCTATTTTTAAGGCCTCTTTTTATCAGATCCCCCTTCCCGGAATTCGCAGCTATGAGATTATTATTTTCGTCCGGCAAAGAATACAGCTCCTCCGTGCCATTTTCGTTAAGGATATACTTGAAGTCCCGCCTGACATCTCTGATGCTAAAAGCCCAGGGATAAAATGAATATACGTATTTTCGCTTTATCTTCTTCAATACCGCCTGTTTCAGGTCTATGCCGTCAAATTTATTTTTATTAAAAAAATACCACAACGGATTTACCCGGCTTAAAATAGTCGGGGCTATGTCTACGGAGGAGGCAGCGGCATCAACCTTGAGCCCCCCCTTAAACAACCCCGCGTCTTTTATTATCAAGGGTACGCGTAAAACTTCATCGTAGATGTTTTCCCCGTGGGCAAAATATATATTATGCTCTCCCAATGATTCCCCGTGGTCTGCGGAAATAATAATTACGCTGTTATCCCCAAGCCGCTTTAATAATCTGGCGAGCTGATTATCGATATACCGGATTTCCGCGTCATATCGGCCGATATAATAATTCAGCGAGAGCCTGCCTTTGATATACCCGGCCTTTGGTATATAACCCTGGCTGGAGTAGCGGCTTCTATCCTTATCTGCGGACTTCCCCCCCTGTGTTCGCAGAATCTTGTCATTCTTTCTGGAAACTCCGTCATTTTCAAAGCTATCTGCATATTTACCGGTATGCCTGTACGGCAGATGGGCATCCATATAATGCACCCAGATAAAAAAAGGCTTCTTTCCATGATAATCGCCTAAGAACCGCAGTACCGCGGAAGTCAAATCTTCGCCGTCGGTTGTTTCAAAATCAAAATGATACCGGGAAAAACCCTGCTCAAACCCCGAACCGGGACCTAAGTGCCCGTTTGCGATAAATGCCTCCGTATGATAACCCCATTTCCTTAAATATTCGGCCAAAAGAGTGAACTCTTCATCCAGGATGTTTTTCAGGCCGGTGTTAAAAACAGCTTCTTTGTTATAAATGTTCAGATATTTCCCGGAAAGAAAGGAGGGCATGGCGGCGGTAGTGGAGGAACCGGGAGAAAAAGAGTTCAAGAAACACGCTCCTTCTTTTGCCAGACGGTCAATATTAGGGGAGGTGTTTCTCCCGTAGCCAT
>JAHFFQ010000022.1 GCA_023247875.1 Candidatus Omnitrophota bacterium
TCTTGAGATCAAAAATATACCTGTCTGCGCCAGTAGGTTAGGCAACAGCGGGACCCTTCTCTTTTCCCCGATACAAACACAGCGCTCGATATTGATTTGCTTGGAACGGCAATAATTTTTAAAGTCATGGATGCTCAAAAAATGCAGGTTAGGAGTTTCATACCACTGGTAAGGAAGCGAGCCGGTTACCGGGGCTTTTCCCTGAAAAAACATCTGCAGCCTTGCTTTGTAATGTGCGAAGTTCGGGAACCCTACGATCACCTTCTTACCCACCCTAAGGGCATCATCAAGCACTTTATCGATATGCAGTATCTGTTGCAAGCTCTGATTTAATACCACGTAATCAAAGGATTTATCGCTGAATTCCGCCAGGCCCGTATCAATATCTCCGTGAAAAACATTCAGGCCTTTAGCCACGCATTTATATATCGCCTGTTCATCGATCTCAATCCCTTGCACGCGGGCCTTCTTCTCTTTTACCAAAAGATACAAAAGATCCCCTGTGCCGCAACCCAGGTCTAAAACCGTGGCCTGCTCACTGATAAGGCCCAGGATCACCCGGTGGTCCAGCTTGATACCGTTATTCTCCATAGTTACCCGTCACCTCATAAGCGTAAAATACCTTCTTAAGGAAATGCCTGATCAGGTGCGCCTCTTCATCAACTTCAAGAAGAAAGGCGTCATGGCCGTAGGTAGAGTCTATCTCGCAGTAAGTGGTTTCTACCCCCGCCAGCTTACATGCCTTGACTATCTCCTTTGACTGGTAAGCCGGATACAGCCAGTCGGATTTAAAGGAGATGGCCAGGACTTTTACCTTGCTGCCCCGCAAAACCTCCTCAAGGCGCTTGCCCCCTGATGCGTCAAAATTATCCATGGCCTTGGTAATGTAAAGATAGGAATTCGCGTCAAAGCGTTTCACAAAATTATCCCCGCGGTAACGCAAGTAACCCTCTACCTCAAAATCAGCGGTGAATTTGAAAGGTTCTCCTGCGTCCTTCTTAGACCGGCCGAATTTTTCCGCCATGGATTTATCGCTCATATACGTAATATGCCCGATCATCCTGGCTACCGCCAGCCCTTTAGAAGGAGCGGGGCCGCCGTAATAGTTGCCGGACTTCCAGTGCGCGTCAGCCATAATTGACTGCCTGCCCACTTCATTGAAAGCGATCTGCTGCGGCGAATGTTTAATAGTCGTGGCAATGGGTATGGCGCTGAATATCTTGTTGGGATAATTAACCAGCCAGGACAAAACCTGCTGCCCGCCCATTGAGCCGCCGACCACAGAAAGCAATTTTTCTATACCCAGGTGCTCAATCAGGCGCTTCTGGGCATTAACTATATCATTAATAGTGATGAGCGGGAAATCCAGGGCATAAGGGCTGCCTGTCGCGGGATTTACGCTTGAAGGCCCGGTTGAGCCTTTACATCCGCCGAGTATATTGGAGCAGATAACAAAATATTTATCTGTGTCAAATGCCTTTCCCGGGCCGATAAATGCGTCCCACCAGCCGGGGTCTTTTTCATTCTCATGCAGTCCGGCTGCGTGCGCGTCTCCGGAGAGGGCATGCACGATAAGCACAGCATTAGACTTTTCTTTGTTCAAAGCCCCATAAGTTTCAAAGGCCAGGGTAACGGGCCCGAGCCGCTCACCGCTTTCAAGCTTAAAAGACTCAAAGGTGAACGCTTGCGTCTTTACCAGGCCTATGCTGTTATTCTGGATTGTTTTGTTTTCTCTGTTCATGCCTTTACCCCCGTTAAAAACTCCCCGTATTTCATAATTTTTTAACGGGGCCGGCTTCTTGAAAAAGCCAGGTAGTAAGGTAGCGTTCTCCGGTATCCGGCAGAATAACTACAATTACTTTACCCTTATTTTCTTTGCGCTTAGCTACCTCCAATGCCGCCCACAAAGCAGCTCCGCAGGAAATCCCGCCTAAAATCCCTTCCAATCTTGCCAACCTGCGGCTGGTTTCTCCGGCATCTTCATTTGTAACCCTGATAACCTCATCAATTATCTTAAGATTTAAAACCTGCGGGATAAACCCCGCGCCTATCCCCTGGATCTTATGCGGCCCCGGAGCTCCGCCGGATAAAACCGGCGAGGCATCAGGCTCAACTGCGATCACCTTAAAAGCTGATTTCCTCTTTTTGATTACCTCAGCAACTCCGGTAATTGTTCCGCCTGTACCCACTCCCGCGACCAGGATATCAACTTTTCCATCAGTATCATTCCATATCTCCTCGGCAGTGGTCTTACGGTGGATCTGTGGATTTGCCGGGTTATTAAATTGCTGCAGGATGATCGCATCAGGGGTTTGGCTAGCCAACTCCTCGGCTTTCTTTACCGCACCTTTCATCCCCTCGGCCCCCGGGGTTAAAACCAGATGAGCCCCAAAAACCGCCAAAAGCTGCCTTCTCTCTATACTCATGGTATCAGGCATAGTGAGGATTAATTTATAACCCTTGGCTGCGCAGACAAATGCCAAGGCTATTCCCGTATTACCGCTGGTCGGCTCAATTATAGTGGTATTTTTATTAAGTACGCCTTTCTTCTCCGCCTCTTCGATCATGGCTACGCCTATGCGGTCCTTGACGCTGGAGAGAGGATTGAATGACTCAAGTTTAGCTAATACTGTAGCGCCCAAACCTTCAGCAATGCGACTAAGCCTTACCAAAGGGGTATTGCCCACGGTTTTTGTAATATCAGGAAATATTTTACCCATATTCTATGTCTTATTTAAAGCCTGCTCAACATCGGCAATAATATCGTCAATATGCTCGATCCCTATTGACAGCCGGATAAAATCCGGGGTTACCCCGGTTGACAACTGCTCTTCGGCGGATAGTTGCGCATGCGTGGTGGTTGCCGGATGGATCGCCAGGCTCTTGGCATCGCCGACATTGGCAAGATGCGATATCAACTCCAGTGAATCAATAAACTTCCTTCCTGCCCGAAGGCCTTCCTTGATTCCAAAACCCAGTATGGCTCCGGCTCCTTTAGGAAGGTACTTCTTTACCCTGTCTTTTTCCGGGCTACCATATAAACCCGGGTAATTAACCCAGTTTACTTTAGGATGTTTTTTGAGAAACAAAGCCACAGCCAGGGCGTTGTCGCAGTGGCGGGGCATCCTCAAATGCAAGGTCTCCAGGCCCTGCAGAAGCAGAAAAGCATTAAACGGCGACAATGCCGGCCCCAGGTCGCGCAGCAAGCTAACCCTTGCCTTAACGATATAGGCGATATTACCCAAAGGTTTAAGCGCCTCAACAAAGTTGATCCCGTGGTAACTCGGATCCGGGCCGTATATTAACGGGAACTTGCCATTAGTCCAGTCAAACTTACCGGAATCAACGATAATCCCGCCTAAACTTGTGCCATGGCCGCCGATAAATTTGGTCGCAGAATAAACCACGATATCCACTCCGTGATCGATCGGCCGCAGTAAATACGGTGATACCGTATTGTCCAGCACAAAAGGAATTCCGTTCTTATGTGCGATATCAGATATCCCTTGCAGATCCGCGACATTTAGTTTGGGGTTCCCGATAGATTCAGCGTAAATGGCCTTGGTCTTAGGGGTTATTGCTTTTTGTAAAGCATCCATGTCATTTGAGGGCACGAATTTTACCTTCACCCCTAAACGCTCGAAGGTATAATGAAAAAGATTATACGTACCGCCATAAAGGTTATCCGCCGATACGATCTCATCACCAGCCTGGGCGATAGCAAGCAAGGCAATGGTTATCGCCGATTGTCCGCTGGCAACGGCTAAGGCGCCTGCGCCGCCGTCCAATAACGCCATCCTCTTTTCCAAGACATCGGTAGTAGGATTCATTAAGCGCGTGTAAATGTTGCCGAACTCCTTTAAACCAAAAAGATTAGCAGCATGTTCAGTGCTTTTAAACTGATACGATGTAGTCTGGTAAATAGGCACAGCCCTTGATCCTGTCGTAGGATCGGGCTCCTGTCCTCCGTGCAAAGCCAATGTTTCTAATTTAAGCCTGCTGTCAATTTTAGTCATCGCTTTGCCCCTTTCTCAATCGCTAAATGGAATAAACCAGCGCGTTTTGCTTGAGGTTAACCTGCCTGGCTAAATCCGCGAAGCTGACGTTATCTATAATATCCGCGGTTGCCCTCCCAACCTTCTGCCAGATGTTTTTAAAAACACACTTATTCAGGTCAACGCAATTAGAGTAGTCTTTTTCTACGCAGCCGATCGGTTCGATCGGGCCGTCAATGAACCTGACCACCTGGCCTAAAGTTATATCAGCCGGATCCTTGGCCAGCTGGTAACCTCCGACATTGCCCCGCCTGCTCTCTACAAAACCGCCTTTTTTCAGATCCAACAGGACCTGCTCCAGGAATTTTACCGGCGCGTCAATACGTTTTGCAAGATCATGGATAGTAATTAACCCTTGTTCATAATGCAGGGTCAGATCCAAAAGCGCTTTTAACGCATAGTCGCCTTTATATGTAATTCTCATTTTAAAACCTCACTTGTCTACTAATTCTATAGTTATAGTAGAGTATAACCCAAAAATAATAATTGTCAAGGATTTATTTTAAGAAACATCCAGCTCCAGCAATTGGTTGCGGATCTCCTGGTATTTTTCAAGGTCGATCCTCCTGTATACTTCCTGGGCCTTGCGCCAATGCTCCCTGGCCAGCTTTTTCTTACCCATTCTTTTATACAAAAGCCCCAAGTTATAATTAGCGGCGGCTAAATCCGGAGGGCTGTTAATTTCTTCGGCCAGCGCCGAAGAATGCTTAAAGTGGCTTTCCGCTTCCGCCAGGTCATCCATCTCCAGGTAAAGCTCCCCTACCATATTATAATCAGATGCCAGGTTAACCTTATTATTCTGACGCAGGTCGATCTTTAAGCCCATAAAATAATAATCCATGGCTTTTTGATACTCTTTTTGGAATAAATAGATCTCACCCAGGTTAAAATAACAGTCGCTTAATTCATTTTCCAGCTTAAGCTGCTCAAAGATCTTACGGCTTTTTTCGTAAAATTCCTTTGCCCCCGCGTAATCATCTTTATTCGCGAAAACCAGCCCTATATCAAAATAATCGCTGGCGAGATTCCTGCGATACTCGAAATTATTCCCGCCTGCGAGATTTATGGCAACACTCTTAGTCAACAGTTCCAGGCTAGCTTCAAGATTATTATTTTCTATGTGCCAGACAGCTAATTTCCTTAATGCAGCTGCCTCGTTGACCCTGTCCTTTAATTGCCTGCTCAAACTAAGGGCCTTATCATAGAACTGGCGCGCCTGGACATATTGGCCTGCCAGCTGATAGAACCAACCCAGCTTTATATAGGAATCGGCAAGATGGTTCTTGTTTTTCAACCTTTCGCTTCTAAGCACATAATCAAAATAATACTTCAGCGCTTTCTCCTTTTCCCCCATGCGCCAATAGGCATTGGCGACCACCGGATAAACATTCAGGAAATTCCGGTCCTTATTGATTGCCTGCACTCCCAGGCTTACGGCAGCCTGATTATTGCCTTTGCGATATTGCGCCTGCGAGCTCATGAAGAGATAGGCCTTGCCGGGATTAAGCTTAGGCACCCAAAATGCGGCCAGAAGGCCCAAAACAATAATAAGGACTAATCTGCCTGCGGAAAATGCAGCTCTTTTAAACCCGGAGCTGAGCGACAGCTTATTTGGTTTTCTGGTCCTGGTTTTGAAGAAAACAAACCCCGGGTCACCATAAAGCATGTAGCTTGTCCAATGTAAACCGGCCAAGCCGTGCTCCTTGATCAGCTTTAGTTTAGCCAGCCGCAGGGATTCTCCGACGCTTACGCCTGAAAGAAGCTGCGTATAAAATTTACGGCCGAACTCCTGGCTTACCGTATCTTCGATTTTACGGATAGAGCCGATATAATGGCGCACCCCGGCAAGAAGGAACGCGCCGGCCAGATTAAAGTTTGCCTCCTGATACCCTGAATTGATCAGGCCAGGAGAAAGCTCCGCTGAATGGCAGGCGTTGGAAAAGACTAAAACCGGCAGGTCAGAGCTCTGCCCCATTTTCAATATCTCCTCCACGCTAAAGACCCCGTCGGTAAACATCCAGCCGGAGCGCTGGCTGTCCTTTTTATCAAATTCACAGTGCCCGGCAAAATGCACGATGTCATAGTCGCAGATATTCTTCTTAACATAGGCCTTATCAATGGAGGTGGACTTAAAATCAACGCAAACATTTTTCTTCTTATGAGCGAACTGGTTCTTAATATTCAGTCCTTCGCTGTAAGCGGAATCAAGGTCCCCGGTTGGGTTAGCCAGGATAAGCATTCTTACTTCATCGGATAGATTACGGTAGCGCGGGTTCATTGATTCCCCCCTGCTGCGCACGAGCCTCCCCATACTGAACTTAAGAGAGAGGAAATCCGAACCGTCAAAGATCAACTCCCAGGGTATATGGATCAACTCCTCATCCAGGGAGAGGGTAAGCTGGGCTGGTAAACTACTCTTTAGTTTTTCTTTGATCGGACGGCTAAGCAGATGGTCCCAAAGCAGGCGGCCGATTTTACGCATGCTTTGCGCCTCTGTTTCTATCCTGGCTGCCCGGTTTAAAATACAGACCAGCTCCTGGCAGAGGCCGTTGATCTCCTCGAAAGAAACAGATATCTGGTTGTAATGTTTCAAAGTGGCAGGAGGCTCATTTTGCGAAAAAATCCCCATTTTAAGGGAGCCTCCCTGCTTAAAAACCTCCAGGTTTAAAGCCTGTGTAACTTGCATAAACTTTAAGCCTCTGCCCTTATCTCAACTACCGCGACCTTTTCTCCGGCTTTGGTAACCTCCGCCGTATAAATACCCGGCAGGATATCCCTGAAAATAACGCTTGCAGCCTCTGACGCGTAAGATTCAAGCTCAAGGCCTCCTTTCAAAAGCGTGACCCTTAAATCACGGATAAGCTTCTGGCTCTGTTTGTCCCTGGCTGCCACAGTAAGATCGAAACTTTTGGCGTTATTATTCTTAAGCCTGGCCTCTACCCGGATACTTTGAAGGTCTTTCAGGATAACCACCTCCTCCCTGAAATCCTTTATCCGGCGGCTGCGCAAAACCCGGGCGGGGATGAGCTCCTGGCCCACCAGAACATCGCCGCTGGTCTGAATAATCTCAATTGCCTTTTCCTTAAGCTTAATGAATATTTCAAAGAGACCTTCCCTACCCCCATCAATAACCAGTTTTTTAACTTTCTCTAATAAAAGGCGGGGGACTTCTTTAGCCAAACTGGATTGCATCTTAAGCTGGCTGCCTACATACTCAGCGCAGAAACTACACCTAACAAGATGCTCCTCAATAAACAGCCTATCCGCATGAGGAAGCTTATCCTCAAGAAAACAAGCCAATGCCTCTTCATCCGGATGCTCCCCGGATACGAAACTTTCTGAACTCCGCTTTTTCCGGTAAATAACCCCGATTATTTTTTCAAAATAGTTAGGCATATACCTCTCCCTCTCTCAATAGACGTATTACTTAAGAAAATCTAACCCGAAACCCTTACTTTTAAAACATTCCTGCAGCTTCTGGAATATCCTGCTCTTACGCATGTCCATTGCCCCGCGCGTGATCTTGAGGTGATCCTTGATCTGCTCCAAATTCAATCCCTGGACCAGGAATAGCTCCATAAAATATTGCTCCCTTGCTTCAAGCAAATCAATGCACTCATAAAGTGTTTTGAGCTTATCCTGATGGCTGAGGAAATCCGCGGCCTCAGGCGAAAGATCGGCAAGGGTATCTTTAAAACCAAAGCCTTCTTCGTTTTCAGCATCAATGGAAATGGTGGATTTAAGCCTGCGCAGGTAATCAATGGTAAAATTAACCGTTACCTGCCTGAGCCAGCTGGCCAGGGAACAACCATTCCTGGCCTTGTATGTAGATAGCTTTTTGTAATTGTCTTTAATCAAGAGGTGGAATATATCTTGAAAAATATCTTCGACTTGGTCCTCTGAAAAATTGCGGCCCTTTACGGCTAAAACGCTGTAGATATAATTGTAGATCAGGCGGGAATAACGTGAGAGAAATTCGCTCCAGGTATGCTTGTCCCCTTTGAGGCAGCCTTGGACAAACTCCAAGTCATCCATTAGGGCTATTATAACACTGAAAAAACCCTGTCAAACAAAAAAATTGAGCACCTTAAGTCTTTGTCTAGCGAAATTTGAGCACTTCAAATCTTTGATCTGGCGAAATCCTTACGCTTGCTGTAAAGACCTGCCGAGTTTACGAGGCAGGATGGACACCTTATAGCTTTGTTTTAGCGAAATACTTGCGAGTGTTAACGAGCAAGTAGACTGGGACGTTGTTTGATCCAATCGGAAAAGTGTCCCCTCCCTGGCAACCGAGGTATCGGTGGCAGAAAGGGGACAGTTTTCGCTTTAAAAACAGAAACGTCCCTACTTAATTAAAGTGTTTTTGATGATAAACGAGGCAAATACGATGGAGACCATGGACATAAGCTTGATCAATATGTTTAAGCTTGGGCCAGAGGTATCCTTAAAAGGATCTCCGACAGTATCCCCGACTACAGTAGCTTTATGCGCAAGCGATCCTTTACCGCCGTGGTGGCCCTCCTCCACGAATTTCTTGGCATTATCCCAGGCACCTCCGGAGTTAGCCATCATGACCGCCAGTACAAACCCGGTAACAGTTGCGCCGACCAAAAGCCCGGCAACCGCGTCAATACCCACTAACAATCCTACCCCTATAGGAGCAGCAATTGCCAAAAGAGAAGGCATGATCATCTCTTTCTGCGCTGCTGCGGTAGCAATACTCACGCAGCGCGCATAATCCGGTTTGGCTTTACCTTCCATAAGCCCGATTATTTCTTTAAACTGCCTGCGCACCTCAACCACAATCTTACCTGCCGCCCTTCCCACCGCGCGCATGGTCATGGAACAGAATAAAAATGGGAGCATGCCGCCCAAAAATAAACCCACCAGCACCGTTGGATTCATCATACTCGCATTTATATCCTTACCAAAAAGCATAACCTGGTCCTTATACGCGGCGATCAATGCCAATGCAGTCAAGGCTGCTGAACCGATAGCAAAGCCTTTTCCGGTTGCCGCGGTAGTGTTCCCCAGGGCATCCAGGGCATCGGTCCTCTTTCTTACTTCAGGAGGTAATTTGGACATCTCAGCGTTGCCTCCGGCATTATCCGCGACCGGCCCATAAGCATCGGTAGCCAAAGTTATACCCAAAGTAGAAAGCATACCAACCGCTGAGATCGCGATACCATAGAGGCCGGCATTGAAGTTCGCTGCTCCTCCGGACAAAAAGAAACTGGCTAAAATAGCAACGCATACGATAATTACCGGGATAGCGGTAGACATCATACCTACCGCAATGCCGCCGATAATTACGGTAGCCGGACCGGTTAAAGAAGCATCGGCAATAGAACGAGTTGGCTTAAATCCACTGGAGGTATAATACTCAGTGCATAAGCCGATCAAAACACCGGCAACCAAACCTGCCAGCACTGACCAGTAGACCCCCAGATGCCCAATACCTAATGTTGCTTTCACCAGAAAAAAAGAGAATATCGCCACTAATAACGAACTGGTAAATACGCCTTTACGTAAAGCTGCCAGCAGGATTTTTTGACTGGCCTGCTCTCCGCTCTTGACGAAAAATGTCCCGATGATTGAAGCGACAACGCCTACAGCTGCCATAACCATAGGCACAGTTACCCCGGAAACACCAAGGCCGGCAGCAACTCCCAAAGCCGAAGTGGCAACGATAGAGCCGACATAGGATTCATAAAGGTCAGCCCCCATTCCGGCAACATCCCCTACGTTATCCCCTACGTTATCGGCAATAACTGCCGGGTTGCGTGGATCATCCTCCGGAATTCCTGCTTCCACTTTACCTACCAGATCCGCTCCCACATCCGCGGCTTTGGTAAAAATACCGCCGCCTACCCTGGCAAAAAGCGCCATGGAACTGGCTCCCATCCCAAAGCAGAGCATGGTTGAAGTAATTGCCGCGATCTTATCGGCTCCTATAGGCAAAGGATGAGCCGAATAATACCAGTTAAGGAAATAATACCAGACACTTAAATCCAGCAATCCCAAGCCAACCACAGTAAGCCCCATAACTGCCCCGCTTGAAAAAGCCACGCGCAGGCCTGAATTCAAACTTCTGGAAGCAGCCTGGGCAGTGCGGTCGGAGGACTGCGTGGCAATAGTCATTCCGATAAACCCGGAGAGGCCTGAAAAAAATCCTCCGGACAAAAAAGCAAAGGGGACAAATATGACCAGGTAATTCTTCATGGCCATAGCCAGAAGAATGAAAAATACAACTATAAAATACATGGAAACACCCAGGTACTGCCTCTTCAAATAAGCCCGCGCGCCGATACGCACTGCCTGGGCGATCTCCTTCATCCTATCTGTGCCTTCATCCATCTTTAAGATACTCAAGGCCAGATAAAACGCAAAACCTAGGGCTAAAATGGCTCCAACGGGTGCCAACAACAATAGATCAAAACCCATTTTTACTACGCTCCTTTCAGGGATCTTTGAAACTTATTTCTTCTTTGAAGTTTCTAAAAATTAGGATGAATAATAGCACAACTGCGTTGGTTGTCAACAAAAATTACTTGAGCTTCTCCTTTTCTTCAACTACCTTCCCTTCCACATCAATAATCCTGCCGTAAGACCTGCGGCTCGGACCATCGGAGGCCGAACCACGGCCATTCTGGCCGACTTGCCTGCTTATCCTTCGGATGAAGAGATGTATTTGTAAGATGAAGATAAATATAAGTGCTCCTTCGATACTTAACCATATGAGAGTTGAATGAATAAATAATTTGCCGAAGAAAAGATTAAAGATTATAAGCAGGGGCATCAAGCAGCCGGATTGTCCTGCCCATATAAGTTGAGGCATCAAAATTTCTCCCAATGAATCAGCTCTTTAAGTTGGCGTTTTTCCGATTCAACAAACGCGTTTTTTTCCTGGGGGTAACCCAAGGCGATCAAGCTTACCAGCTTCATGCCCGGAGGGGAGTTTAGCAGAGAGATTACCTGAGGGCAGTAAGGTTTTTTATCCCCGGCGATCCAGCAGGTGCCGACACCTAAAGCCGCAGCGGCAAGCAGGATATTACAGGTCGCCGCGCAGCCATCCTCCAGGTAATACTTGGTATCCGTGCAAAACACCGCGATACAGGCAGCTGCCTGAGCCAGGAATGAGCCGTTTTCAGCCAAATTAGCCAACCCTGCTAATTTATCCTTATCAACAACCAGCACGAACTCCCAGGGCTGCACATTCCTGGCCGTAGGAGCAAACCTGGCAATATCAACAATTGTTTCCAGGTCGCTCTTAGGTATGCTTTTATTTTGAAATCTTCTTATGCTGCGCCTTGTCCGCAATAGCTTTATGAAATCATTCATATTCTGCACCTCTAAGAATTTATATTAAGCAAGATTACGCCAGTTTTTTACGGAGATCTTCGGGGATGGCCTTTGGTTTTAAATTCTTATCCACGCAAACAAGTACGGTTTTAGCCTTGACAATAAGCTGCTTGTTTTGGTTGTTAATCTCATGTAAAAATTCGATACGCGCTCCGCCAACAACCCCCTGGGTAAAAACCTCAAGCTCATCCCCGTAAAAAGCCGGAAATTTATAATCCACCTCCTGGCGGGCCACCACAAACATGGTCCCGCTGTCAGCCAACTGCTTGATCGAGGTGTTTTTTAAGTCAAAATATTCGGTTCGCGCCTCCTCCAGGAATTTAAGGTAATTGGCGTAATAAACCACTCCCCCGCAATCAGTGTGATGATAATAAATACGCGTCTTCATATATTTATAATCCCTTTCTCAAAAGGTAAAGAAAGGAATACCCTTGTGGGTGATACCTCGCGCTTATAATGAATTGCGCGAGTATACCCTCGTGGGTAGATTTTAACTCTAATCTAATATTTGTCAACATATTCCCCGACTAAACTGCCTCCGGCGATAGTTTTCAGCTTAGCCCGCACCACCATGTTGGCCAAACCCGGCTTAAAAGGCAATTTTACCTTCAGGTAATTATCTGTCAGTCCTTCCAGGAGGCCGGCATCATCATTAGAAACTCCTTCAATCAAAACTAACTCTGTTTTACCCGTGAAACTCTTCATAAACTTTTCCCTGGACTCTGCGGCTATCTTCTCAAGGCGCATGCAGCGTTGGCGGATCAATTTCGGCTCAACCTTATCCTCAAATTCAGCGGCCCTGGTACCGGAACGGGAGGAGTAAGGGAATATATGGGTGTTTAAAGGCATGATCTTCCTTACTAAATCAAGCGTATTCTCAAAATTCTCCTCGCTTTCTCCCGGGAATCCGACCAGGCAGTCCGTAGTAATAGATACTCCGGGGATATCGCGTTTTACCCCGGCAACCAATTCCTGATATTTTTTACCGGTATATTTACGGTTCATCCGCATCAAGATACGGTCATCTCCGCTCTGCATAGGAATGTGCAGGTGCCGGCAGAGCTTTTTACTTTGGCCCATACGGTTGATTAGCTTTAAAGAAACATCCCCCGCTTCAATTGAGCTAAGCCTGATACGCTCCAAACCTTCTATCCCCTCTAAAATATCGAGCACATCAACCAGCCCTTGCCCGGATGAAAGATCCCTGCCATACGCTCCAAGGCAAATCCCGGTAAGGACGATCTCCTTGTATCCGCAGGCAACCAGCGCTTTTGCCTCTTTAAACACCTGCTGAAGCCTTTTACTCCTCTGGCTGCCCCTGACCAAAGCCACCTTGCAATAGGCGCAGAAATTCGCGCAGCCATCCTGGATTTTCAGGAAAGCCCGGGTATGCCCGCTGAATCCGCTTATCCCTTCGGGAAAAAAACTTTTTTTTATTACTAAACCGATACCCCTGATATTTGCCAATTGCCCCCAATCCTTTTCCGCCAGGCATCCTGTCACTATTACCTTTGCTTTTGGATTAACCTTGACGCATCTACGAATGATATTGCGGGATTTCTGATCTGCTCCTGAGGTAACGGTACAGGTGTTTACCAGGAAATAATCCGGCCTTTTAAGACCATCTGTTTCGCGGAAACCCCTGTTCAGGAACCTTTCTCTGATACTTTGAGTATCATACTGGTTGGCCTTGCAACCGAGGGTAAAAAATTTAATGCTCTTCATTTAATTTAATAAAACTTGCG
>JAHFFQ010000023.1 GCA_023247875.1 Candidatus Omnitrophota bacterium
TTTTTTCAGCCTGGGGATTACAACTGTTAGCGCGATAGCCGGACTGACATCCCTAAATTGGCTATTTTCGTCCTTAAATTTTATCACCATGTCTATAAGGTCGCCTAAGGTCATATCCTGGCAGTCATTAAAGAATTGCTTGGCAGCACCGTCATCGGCAGATTCCAACTGCATGGCATCCACAAAACCGGAGATATAAGCAACGTAGACCATTCTTCTTGTCGCTTCATCCATTCCGCGAGTCTGATTGTACAGGCTCTTTGTCAAAACCATATGGATATTGTTCTTCACAGGTTCGATCTTGCGATTCCTGTCGAGGGCAAACAGGGTCCCGGTTAAAACTACAATGAGTAAAAAAGTAGCTAATAATTTAATCCTCGTTTTTGGCCTCCTTGCAATTTTATACTTAGCTCACCACATATGTTCCCTGCCTGCAACTAATAGTATAATCTTAGATAAGATTCGGTCAAGCTTTATATTGCTAACCGGAATTTTTACCGCAATTAACCACGCTGGGGAGATATTATTAATGCTTTCCAAAAAACAGTTTTATGGGCAGCGTACCGATCTCCCAAACACTCTTTGCCCCAATCTTTGCCGTACCCCAGGCTGCATCTACGGTATCCCCAATCGAAGAGATAACCGGCACAATAGCCAAATTTATAAGTTTTCCAATATCTGTATTCTGCAGCGCCCTGTAAACAATCATCCTTACAACCGCATTTTCATCTCTCAGCCCGACAAATGCCGCATCTTTCAAACCAATGGTGTATTTATACTCCTTTTTGCTTGTCCCGCTATAATCTAAATATGTTACCTTGCCTATGCTCAGAACCAGGACATCGAAGTAAAACGGTGTCTCTGCAGCTTTAACCGCAGTATCCTCTCTAACCGGAAGGAGTTCTTTTATGTTTATTTTTCCCTCTTTATTCTTAACGATGTTCAGGCGCTCTAAATCCAAAGTCAGAAGATAAATATTCGGCTTTCTCCTGGTGAGCATCTCTACAGGGTCAAAAACAAAGTGGAGTGATTTTATATAGGCTAATTCATCCTCCGGAAACCCGGGAGGGTTATGCACGGTTATGCCTTTTAGTCCGATATGCGCCAGGGAGGGGGATAGCTCCAGCTCCTTTATGCTAACACTGATCCCCAGGCTATGCTCTATTTCATTCTCTACGATCTCCTTGATCCTGAGGTGTTTCAGCACAAAAAAACTGACTGACAACAGGATGAGAATAATCAAGGAGAGGAGGCCCAGGGCAAAAATTATTCTTCTTAATATTTTCATGATTCTAATCATTTTCAAATCTAATCTCATCGAGATAGAAGGTAATACTATTATTATCAATTAGGCTAGCTGCCCAACAGAAACCGCCGATGATACGGCTCAAAGGCTCCATAAACGGCCAGCATTCTTTATCTTCGTTGCTGACAATTATTGAATTGTCCATGCCTTTTAAGCTTATTACGTATTTTCTCCATTTTTTCGATAAAATTATTGGGCCTATAGAAGCTACCCCTGAATCACGGTATCTTCCGGAAATGCCTCCAAGTTGGAACTTATTTATTACTTCTCCGCCGTATTTGCCTCGTGCCCAGAAGGTAAGTTTCGTGGCCCCGGTCAGATCGTACCCCCTAGGAATATTACCCCAATTATTAGGGGGATACTGCCAGTATAGTCCTGCCCAGCGGTAAACTCGACCCGGTTTTTTCTTGTATATTATCTTGACGCAGGTTGAACCGGCATAAGGTGATTCCTTGCAATAATTATCAATGTCGGAGCTGCTCAAATCACCCATAATACCAGTAGGAAAAAAATTATTATTGCCGGAGGTGGCATCTTTATAAACATAAAAGGGAAAGCTCTCGACTCTCTCCCCTAATAGACAGATCGATTCCTTCTCAATTCCTTCTCTAGCCGGATTTTCCGCAGCCTTATTGCTCGCTCCGCTGATATTGAATACTGCGAGCAAGAAAAAGCATAAAAAAAACAGGCTAAGGGTAATAATTGACGCTTTCCTGTATCGCATGGCCCCTTCCCTCCCCCCTTAAAAAACTGCCTACAACATAACTTGTTGCGAAGGAAAAGTGATTTATTGCCCCGCATGGACTCGAACCATGATAACAAGATCCAGAATCTTGTGTCCTACCATTAGACGACAGGGCAGATGATTTATGAACGGATCAATTATATCCGATTTTATAAATCCTGTAAAGCAGCATCTAGATAAAAAGCCGGGATAAACCCGGCTTAGTATCGATGGGGCAAAATCAACCAAATTATTAATTTATTCCTGGGGTATTACCAAAGATTATCTTTTACCCAAGTATCGGCCTTCTTGATTGCATTGCAGTCCTCCTTTGCCCCCTCCTTTGCCCCCTGGGCAAGCCCGCCGGCAGCACCAACCGTCCCCTTAGCTACGGTACAGCAGCCGGACAGAGAAACAAAAGCAAAAAGGATGACTAACAAGAATGACTTTCTGATCATTATTCCCCCCTTCTTTACCTGCGATTTAAGACCTTATAATTATTTTATTATTAATAAATAAAAAAGGCAAGGGGAAATTTTATTGGTTTTAACTCCTGGGCATTGCCTGCCCGCTGGTAGTTTACCCCTTGCCTCTCACTAAATCTCGCTAATCAAATATAACACAAATCCGCTATCGATTTCAAGAGGCGGAAAAAATATTTTCAGCTGCCGGTATTGCTACTTTACCCATTTCAACAGCCTCTTGGAGCTTCTCTCTTTTCCCAGGCAATAAATTACTTCAAATAATCCCGGGCCGATGGTTTTTCCGGTGAGCGCAACGCGTATGGGATGGATCAATTTCTTGGCTTCAATACCAAGCTCGGCCACCAGCTCCCGGAAGCTGGCCTCAATATTAATAATATCAAAACAGGCAAGATTATTCAGCCTCTCGGTAAAAAGCTTGAACTCTTTTGAGAGATCCTGGGCTAAATATTTTGCTCTGGCCGCTTCCTCCATTACCGGCTCTTCAATAAAGAAGAAATCCGCCCACTCTACAAAATCATTCAACCGGGGAAGCCGCGCCTGAAATAATTTTACCAGGGTAATTAGATAGCTACGGTCAAAATTATCCTTGTTTATATAGTTCCTTTCGATTAACAGCGGGATAAGCTCATCCGCCAATTTTTCCGGATCAGCCTCCTTAAGGTATTGGTTGTTGATCCAGTCCAGTTTCTTCAGGTCGAAAGTAGCTGCCGTCCTGTTCACGTTTTTGATATCAAATAATTCTACCGCCTCTTTTATACTGATAAGCTCGCGGTTATTCCCCGGAGACCAGCTGAGCAATAAAAGGTAATTGACCAGCGCTTCAGGCAAATACCCCATTTTGCGGTAATCGCTGATGGCGGTTGCACCCGTGCGTTTGGAAAGCCTGCCGCCATCCATGCCCATAATCAAAGGTAGATGCGCAAATTTCGGCAGCTCTAACCCAAGGGCCTGGTACAATAGGACCTGCTTCGGGGTGTTGGATATATGATCATCCCCGCGGATAATATGCGTGATATTCATCTCGGCATCATCCACTACACAGGCAAAATTATAAGTAGGGGTAGCATCGGACTTGATCAATACCTGATCCTTGATCAAGCTGGCATCAAACTCGATCTGGCCGCGGATCAGATCATCCACCTTTATTCTCTGCGGGGTAACCTTAAAAATTACCGCTTCTTTGCCTTCGGGGGATTCTTCGATATAGGCTAAACCGGCTTTAAGCAGCTTCTCCGCGTGCAGGCGGTACCTGTCAAACCGCTGGCTTTGATAATAAAGCTCATCCCAGTTAAACCCGAGCCACTTAAGGCTAAAAATGATCTCATCCACAAATTCTTTTTTAGAGCGCTCTTTATCCGTATCTTCGATCCGCAGGATAAACCTGCCTTTTTGCGATTGCGCAAAAAGCCAGTTGAAGAGTGCTGTACGGCCACCCCCGATATGCAGATTTCCCGTCGGACTGGGTGCAAACCTGACCCTAACCATCTACTAGTTCCGCTCCTTCCTGCAAAGCCTTTTCATTGACCTCTAAGATATCGTTTCTTCCGGCCGGAGACATCAACCTGAATACCTTAAGCACACTTTTGATTTTTACGGTCTCCTTTTCCCTCAAATAACAGCCTAATGCCACCATGTTGGCTACTTTGATGTTGCCTAGCTTTATGGCGATGTCGGTAAAAGGGAACTGTAATATCTTCACCCTCTTATCCGGAGCAGCTTTAGCTAATGAAGAATTCAGGACCAACAATCCTTTGTTTTTAACCCTGCCGCTGAATCTCTTCAATGAAGGATTATTCAAGATTATAAGCGCATCCGCCTCATTTATATAAGGTGAGCCGATATCTTGGGCAGAGATAGTAACCATGCAATAGCTGGCTCCTCCGCGGACCTCCGGCCCATAAGCAGGAAGCCAGGTAACGCATTTACCTTCGGCCATGGCTGCCTGGGCCAAAACCTTGCCCAGAAGCATGACCCCTTGTCCTCCGCTGCCGGCAATAATTATACGTTCGTTCATTTAATCCTTCCCAGAGGGAACTCCTTTTGCATGTGATCCCGGATCCAATCCAGGGATTCCTTGGGATTTAATCCCCAGCAGGTCGGACAAGGAGAAAGTATCTCCACCAGCGAAAACCCCATATTGTTTATCTGGTTCTCAAATGCCTGCCTGATGGCGCTTTTAGCCTTTAATACTTCCTGCGGGTTATGCAAAGAGACCCTTTCGATATAATTTACTCCGGGCAATAGCGCCAGCATTTCGGATATTTTCAGGGGATAACCATGTTTCACCCGGTCTCGCCCGCTAGGGGTAGTAGATGTCTTCTGCCCTAAAAGCGTGGTTGGGGCCATCTGGCCGCCGGTCATACCATATACCGCATTATTAATAAAGACCACCGTCAAATTTTCTCCCCGGTTTGCCGCGTGGATAGTTTCATTCGTGCCGATAGCAGCCAGGTCTCCATCACCCTGATAGGTAAAAACAATATTTTGCGGACGCACCCTTTTTATAGCGGTGGCTACGGCTAAAGCCCTGCCGTGCGCAGCCTCCGAACAATCAAACTTCCAATAATCATAGGCTATTACCGCGCAGCCTACCGGCGCTATGCCGATAGTTTTCTCCCTTATCCCCAACTGGTCGATTATCTCGGCAACCAGCCGGTGGGCAATACCGTGGCCGCAACCCGGACAGTAATGCGTAGGCACATCATATAGCGACTCCGGACGACAAAATATCTTTTCCATTATAATATTTCCTTAACCTTGTTAATAATCTCCTCTTCGCTGGGTATTCCTCCGCCTGAACGGCCGAGAAACTCTAACCCCGCTTTGCCGTTAAGGGCCAACTGCACATCTTCAAGCATCTGGCCGTAAGACATCTCAATTACCAGGTATTTAGCTTTTTTGTTCCGAGGGCAGAAAGCTTTTTGCGGAAATGGCCAGAGGCTGATCGGACGGATCATTCCAATCTTCTTTCCCTCTAACCTCAGGCGGTTAAGTGCACTTTTAGCGATGCGCGCCATTGTCCCATAAGCTACCAGGACGATTTTCGCGTCATCCAAAAATAGGCCTTCAAATCGTATCTCTTTATTTTTGATAACCTTATATTTTTGCTGCAGCTTGAGATTAAGCTGCTCTAAAGCACCTTCAGCCAGGGCAAATGATTTAATAATGTTGGGCTTCCTGCCTTTGCATCCGGAAAGCACCCAGGGTTTTTGTTCGTTTTGGCGACTGGAGGCTGGGGATTTAGAGTTGACAAGTATCGGCTCCATCATCTGACCTAAAAACCCGTCCCCTAAGATCATAACCGGAATGCGGTATTTATCCGCCAGGGCAAAACTTGTCTGCGCCAGGTCATATGCCTCTTGGACACAAGCCGGGCCCAAGACTATCATATGATAATCCCCGTGCCCGCCGCCGCGGGTGGCTTGAAAATAATCCGATTGCGCAGGAGCGATATTGCCTAAGCCGGGACCACCGCGCATAATATTTACGATTACCGCCGGGAGCTCAGCGCCGGCTATATAAGATATCCCCTCCTGTTTTAAACTTATCCCCGGACTGGAGGATGAAGTCATTACCCTTGCCCCTGCCGCAGATGCCCCATAAACCATGTTGATCGCCGCTAACTCCGATTCCGCCTGGATAAACACTCCGCCGGTTTCCGGCATATATTTGGCCATATAAGCAATGAGTTCATTTTGGGGGGTGATTGGATAGCCGGCATAAAAATTACAGCCGGCCGCAAGTGCACCCTCGGCAATAGCCTCATTACCGGTAATAAGGATTTTTTTCTTTAGCATATTATTTATATACTTCGATACAACAGTCCGGACAGATCACCGCGCATTGCCTGCATCCTAAGCATTCACCGCGGATGTCAAACTCTACGTAACTCAAACCCCGCTTATTTAATTTACCGCTTCTTTTGATCAGGCCTTTAGGGCAGAAACTTACGCAGAGAAAACAGCCTTTGCATTTATCCTGGTTGATTGTTATTTTAGCCATTATTTTTTATTTTCCGGAGGATACCCGCGGCAAGGCCCGGACCGGTTAACCCGTATTTCTCAAGAAGAATCTCTCTTGAACCGTGCGGAATAAACTCTAGAGGCAGGCCAATACGCGTAACCTGCCTGTCTAATTCCTGGGCAACGCTGCTGCCGAACCCCGCATCCCTGATCCCCTCCTCTACCGTAAAAACCAGCCTTGTCTTTGCGCAAACCATCTTAATTAAATCCATATCCAATGGATGCGCGAATCTGACATTGATCAGGGCTCCGGAGAGTTTTTCTTTGCCTAATATGTCAACGGCCTCCCTGGCAACCGAAACCATGCTTCCTAAAGCGATAATCGTAAAATCGCTGCCATCCTGGATCAATTCGGCTTTTCCTAATTTTAAAGGCGCGCTTGCTTTGGCGGCTAAAGGCGCGTTTGAACGGGGATACCTTATTGCTACCGGCTTTCCAAGTTGCACGCTAAACTCCAACATCTCTTCGAGCTCCCTGCCATCCTTGGGCGCCATAATCACCAGATTCGGGATGCTCTTCAGATAAGCGATATCAAATATCCCTTGATGCGTAACCCCATCTTCCCCCACAATGCCTGCCCGGTCAATAGTAAATATCACCGGAAGTCCTTGTAAGGAAACCTCCTGGATGATTTGATCATAGGCGCGCTGTAGAAATGTCGAATAAATGGCAACCACCGGTTTAAACCCCTGGTTAGCCAGGCCCGCGGCAAAACAAACCGCATGCCCCTCGGCAATGCCCACATCAAAAAACCTCTCCGGAAAAGTATCGCGGAATTTAGCTAATCCCGTCCCTTCAGGCATGGCCGCGGTTATAGCAACGATCTTCGGATCGCCGCTGGCCAGTGAAACTAATTTATCACCGAATACTTCCGTGTAACTCCTTGATCCCGTCGAAGATCTTTTGTCTAATACCTCTCCTGTGTTTATATCAAAACAGCTTATGCCGTGGAACCTTACCGGGTCCTCCTCGGCAAAACTCAAGCCCTTGCCTTTTTTAGTAACTACATGCAATAGGCGCGGCCCTTTGATGCCCGTGATATTTTTTAATGTAGATGTCAGGGCGCTGAGGTCATGCCCGTCAATGGGTCCGAAATAGCGAAAACCCAATTCTTCAAAAAACATCCCGGGGACAAAGAGGCCTTTTAAGCCTTCTTCAAATTTGTTCATGAGCTTTATCAGGCGGCCACCCTCCCCCAGGCGGGTTTTTAAAAAATTCACCAGGTTGTCATGAACCCGGTTATACACCGGCAGGGAGATGATCTTGTTCAGGTAATTGCTGATTGCCCCCACGTTAGGGGCAATACTCAGCTCATTGGTATTTAAAACTACCAGGATATCTTTTTTCAGATGGCCGGTATTATTCAGACCCTCAAAGCAAAGCCCGCCGCTTAAGGAACCATCACCGATTACGCAGACAATTTTAAACTTATCCTTTTCGGGCAAAAGGTCCCTGGCGCAGGCAAGGCCCAGCCCCAGGGAGACCGCGTTTGAGCTATGCCCGGTAGTAAAGGGATCATAAACCGATTCATCCCTGGAAGGAAATCCGCTTAAGCCATGATACTGTCTTAGCGTCGGGAACTTAAGGTTGCGTCCGGTTAATATTTTGTGGGCGTAGGCCTGATGCCCCACGTCAAAAATTATCTTATCCTTGGGGGTGTTCAGGCAATAATGCAAGGCAATGATCAACTCCACCGCTCCCAGGCTTGAGGCCAGGTGGCCGCCGGTCTGCGCAACCACCTCGATCAACCTTTGCCTTATCTCCCTGGATAAACGATTAAGCTCATCCGGGCTTAATTGCTTAAGGTCTTGCGGAGAATTTATTTTCTCTAATACCATTTTTACTATTCTTGTCCTTCTCCCGAATCATCAAACTTTCCCAGGTCAAATTTACCGTCTTTTTTCATGAGCAGCTCTACTTTTCGCTGAGCCTCGGCCAATACCTGAGAGCAGGATTTCGCCAGTCTTACCCCCTCTTCGTATTTTTTAAGGGACTCCCCCAGGGTGACTTTACCACCGGAAAGCTCCTCCACAATCTTCTGCAGTTTTTTCAAATCCTCTTCAAATACCGTTTTCTCTTTCATCCTTCAGGACCTCCTGTACCAAACTTGTAAACGACCCCTTATGCAAAACGGTTTTCAGCCTATCACCCGGCTTTATCTGGCCGGCCTCTTTGATAACCTCGCCTTGCGGCATAAGCATGCTTAAGCTGTATCCGCGCGATAATATGGAAAGCGGGCTTAATGTACCGAGCCTTTCGATCAATGAGTGGCTACGCTCCCCCGCCAACTCTAAAGCATGGCGCATATTATAATTCAATCCGGAAAATAACTCATCCAGGAATTGCTGTTTTTCCTGCAGGCGGTCAGCCGGGCTCTTTAGCATATGCGTAAGCCCGGTAAGCCTGTTTTCTAAACCGCTGATCAGCTCCGTGACCGAAAAATCCAGCTCGTGTTTTGCAGCAGCAAGCTCGGCGATCAGGGCATTCTTTTTGTCTACGATGATCTTGGCCGCTGCTGTCGGCGTCTCTACAAAGATGTCGGCCACCAAGTCCGCAATAGTGGTATTGATCTGGTGCCCCACCGCCGAAATTACCGGAAGCGCCGAATTATAAATCGCCCGGGCAACGATCTCTTCATTAAAGGCCCAGAGATCCTCGGTGCTTCCACCTCCGCGGCTGACAATGATCAGATCCGATTTACCGAAATGATTCAGCTCCTCTACCGCTGCACAGATCTCAGCGGCAGCCAGCTCCCCCTGCACGCGCACAGGGCGAATAAGCACATCCACGAAGGAAGCGCCTTTTTTAAGGATCTGCAGGATATCGCGCACTGCCGCGCCCTTAGCGGAAGTAACAATCCCGACGGAAAAAGGCAACAAGGGCAGCGGTTTCTTGTGCGCCTGGTCAAACAAACCCTCCTGCTCCAGCTTCTTCTTTAGTTGTTCAAAAGCCAACTGCCGCGCACCCACCCCTTTGGGCTCAATTCTCTCTACGATAATCTGATACTGGCCGTACGGAGCGTAAACATTGATTCTTCCGAAACAAATAACCTTTAGGCCGTTATCAGGTTTAAACTTTAATCCTTTGTTAGCGTAGACAAACATCGCTGCCTTGATAATCGCATTCTGGTCTTTGAGCGAGAAATAAAAGTGTCCATTAGGGCCTACGCTGAAATTTGAAATCTCGCCTTCAAGCCAAACCTCTCCGATTTTATCTTCAAGCAGCCCTTTAATCGCTTGAGTTATCTCAGAAACAGAATAGATATGTTTTTCTAACTTACTTATTTTCTGCATTTTTTACCAGTTTCTCTGCGGTATTATCCGCGGGCTTTACTTCAACAGGTGGCAGGGGTTTTTTCTTAAGAACCAACAGCTGCGCCGAGTATGGAGACATCTCTATTATTTGGCTATACCCCTGGCTAAGATCCACCTCCTGCTCATCAGAGGCCTTAAATGGGCAATCGCGGCTACAACTGCTATCTACGGCGTAGCGGCTGAGCATATAAATATCTTTTGCCCCTTTAAAAGAGATTTTGATCTTGCGGATAGCTGCCGAAAATTTTCCGGCCAGGTTATTAAGCTCTATAGCGCGGCTAAGCATACTCCTGGCTTTGGCCGGTAGTCGTAAAGTGGATAGATCCAATTGCCCGGAAAGGATCTTCTCTATCCGGTCGGATTTAATGATATTGATGATGTATTTTCTCTCCGCGCTGTTTAAATCAACTATAGTTCTCGATAAATAATTCATTGCCGCCTGCGGGTCAATATAATTATAAACAAGTATTGCCAGGTAATCCTGACTCTTAGTGGGGATAATCCCGGCGAATTCATTCGCCGGGGAAGCCGGCAACAATTCATTGCCCAGAAGGCCGAGCATGCGAAAAATATTATAGCCGGCCTTGGCAGACCCTTTATAATCGGAGCGCTCCTGCCCATCAAAGGAAAAGACCCCTAGATTCCTGGTTACCCCTTCCTTATTGCCTCCAAAATCCTCAAGGCAGAAATATGTCTGATAGTCAAGTCCTGCCTCCTGCATATTTTTAAGGCGCGCGGGTATGAAGCTGGCACTAATATAAGCCTCCCTGCCTCTTTTAGGTGAAATATTGGCGGCTGCGTCAAAGTTCCACTCGTCGATAACCAGTGGGAGGCTGCTTTCAAAATGAAAGTAGCTTAACCATTCGCGGATCAGTTTTATAAAAGGCTTATTATAAATACTCAACTGCTTTTCCATGGCCGGATCTGAAGAATAAGCGTGCCATGATATAAAATCAAGCGGCAATTTATAACTATAGCAATATTTTATCAGTTCATAAATCAAGCTGCGTTCGGGAGTAAGGATATCATTGGGCTGGGTATTGGCAAACCAGCAGCTGGTCGATGGTCCTCCCAGAGGTATATGCATCTTAGCCTCCTGGCGCAGCTCTTTTACCGCTTCGCCCACAATGCGGTAAAGATTAAGGTACTCCGACCTCTCCCCTAAGAAAAAATCCTCCAGATCCGGGGCATTCCAGACCTCATACCAGATATTATATTTCTTTTCACAGCTTAACCGGCGGATAGTGTCTTTGACCAGCTGTTTGTAGCTTTTTAGATTATGCACAGCGCTGTTTTTATCAAGGACCTTGCCTAGCCCTGAAGGGGTGCCAAAAAAATCCAGGATAACCACCCCGCCGGAATCGCTTATCCGCTTGATCACCGCGTCGTAGTTATCTAAGAGTTTTTCTTTGGCAGCTTTGTCTTTAGCCGACTGCTCGATCTCCCAAAGATTATATTGCAGGCGATAGAAATTAGTAAAGCCCAGGTCTGTCTGCCAGATTTCCAGAACCCCTTTAGCGGCTAATGTTTGCGGCCAGTTTATGTCGCGATGCGCCCCCCTGCCGCTTAAATCAATGCTTGGTTTATATATTCTGGGAAGCGGTATACCGGGAGAGCTTACATCTACATTGAATTCCAATTCATCGGTGCTTTGAGCAAGAGAGATCCCGGCTAAAGAAAACAACGCCAGGAATATGGATAATAAAAGTACCGGCCTTCTACTCATCTAAAAGTTTTTTCTGTATCCTTAAAATCGATACCGCTGATCCTGTTTTCTCGTCTATCTGGACAAGGGCCCCATGCAGCTGGATATTTTCTTCGGCAACGTTAAATTTTACCGGAATAGAGCTTAAAAAACGGGTGAGTACATCCTCCACATTTCTGCCGATCACAGAATCATACGGCCCGGTCATGCCCGCATCAGTTAGATAAGCGGTGCCCTTAGGAAGGATCTTCTCGTCAGCGGTCTGGATATGCGTATGCGTGCCAAAAATAGCGGAAACCTTGCCATCCAGGTACCAACCCAGGGCGACCTTCTCTGAAGTTGCCTCTGCGTGTACATCCACGATAATGATCTTGGTCTCCCGCCTCAACTCCTCGCAGGCCTTAAACGCGGTTTTAAAAGGGCATTCCAGGGCATCCATAAAAACCCGGCCGTTGACATTAATTACCCCGACCTTAACTCCGTTTGCGGACTTAAACACATTGGCCCCGCGTCCGGGGGCTCCCTCGGGATAATTAAGGGGGCGCAGTATCCTTTTCTCCTGGTTGATCAGCTGAAAAATCTCGCTTTTCTTCCAGATGTGGTCTCCAGAGGTAAGCACATCCACTCCCGATGCGAATAATTCCGCGGCAACCTTGGCAGTAACCCCCGAACCGCCGGATGCATTCTCGGCGTTAGCGATCACAAAGTCTATTCCTAATTCATCCTTAAGCCCGGGAACCAATCTGGCGATCGCTGTTCTTCCTGGTGAGCCAACTATGTCTCCGATAAAAAGTATATTCATCTTATTTGGCGTATTCGATGGCGCGCATTTCGCGGATCACCGTAACCTTGATCTGGCCCGGATACTCCATCCCCTCCTCGATCTTTTTACGTATATCCCTGGCCATAGCCACTGCCTCGTTATCGTTGATTTTTTCCGGCTGCACGATTACGCGGATCTCACGCCCTGCCTGAATGGCAAAAGACTTCTCCACCCCTTTGAATAAATTGGCAATGGATTCCAGTTTATCCAACCGCTTAATATAAGTCTCGAGGGTTTCCCTTCTTGCTCCCGGACGGGCTGCGCTGATAGCGTCGGCGGCTACGGCTAAAACTGCGTAGAGGCTCTGCGGCTGGGCTTCTTCGTGATGCGATTCAATTGACCCGATCACCTCTATGGATTCATTGTATTTCTTCGCCAACTCTGCCCCCAGCTTGGCATGTGTGCCTTCAACCTGGTGGTCTACGGCCTTGCCTATGTCATGCAAGAGCCCTATCCTGCGGCCTAATTTAAAATCCAGCCCTAATTCCGAAGCCATCACCCCCAACAGGTATGAAACCTCCTTGGAATGCTGCAGGGCATTCTGGCCGTAGCTGGTGCGGTACTTAAGCCGCCCCAAAAGCTTGATTATCTCCGGATGCAGGCCATTAACCCCGGTATCAAAAGCCGCCCGCTCACCCTCCTCGCGGATCTTCTCATCCATTTCTTTCTTGGTCTTTTCAACTATCTCTTCAATGCGGCCGGGATGGATCCTTCCGTCGGAGATCAGTTTTTCAAGGCTCAAACGGGCGATCTCCCGCCTCACCGCATCAAA
>JAHFFQ010000024.1:0-9686 GCA_023247875.1 Candidatus Omnitrophota bacterium
CAGCGGGCATGAACAGATGAAAGATATAAGCTATCTTGCGGGGAGTAAAAGCAAAAAGCGCGGTGCTTATCGGATGGACGATGACTGTTTTAGCCATCTCGAACAAACCGTTACCCAGGTGCTCGTAATAATGGCTGAATATAAACCCCCCCCGGTATAATTCCGCGTCCCTTGCGAAGTGCGGGACGATCAGTTTGACCGCCAATAGGAACCATGAAACTCCGGCCAGCAAAGGAAACAAAACCCATTTTATCGGCTTTTTCCGTATCAGGGCGTATATCCCCAGCATAGCTACCGCTAAACTTGCATTTTCCTTGCAGGAGAGGGTTAGTATTATAAAAACAAGGAATCTTTTAAAATTTTCTCTTTCAAAATAATACAAGGCGAAAAAAATAAAAAATATCTCATATATGTCAAAATGCGTCTCAAACAGGTTCATATACCCTACGGAGGGATATAATAGATAAGCTACGGCTATAGACAAAGAAAATGTCTGGTTCAGCCTGCTCCTGGCTAAAAGATACAACGGGTAAGCCGCCATCCCCAGGAATATGCTTTGCAGGAACAGGAGCGTCAACGGGCTTTGGAAGAGCGCGTATACCGGTAAGATCAGGAATATTATTAAATATAAGTGCGCCCCGAAGATTATCTGTTGCAGGAAAGAGTAATACAGGAGCTTGCCGTGAACGCTGCTCCAGAACACAACCGCATCCCCTGCCAGATCCCAATCCGTGTAATTGAATGACTGGTACTTTAAAAAACTCAAATACCCGAAAGCCAGGATATACGACAAAATACAGGCCCAAAGCAGATGCCCGGACCATTTTTGAAGAAACCTATCTATTCTTTCCATATAGCTTATTTATAAACCCCTCCGGTACTCCCAAAGATAGCGCGTTGTCCTCCAAAGAGTCAGCTTCCTTTCCTCCTGGAACCTGATAAAAGTCCCGCATAACCAAAGAAATAAGAATAACTGCCTGCATTTGATTTTTCTGGAGATTTGGATCAGAAAAGGCTTCATACGCGGGAAACGCACGCATAGGTGTGCTACTTTATGGATATTAAGGAGGACTTCTTTATTCTTTAAAGATAGCACCGAATCCTGGATAAATGAGTTAGGCATATCTTCAAAAGAATATTCTTTCTTAAGCAGCCCCTTATCTATGCAATAGCCGGCCAAGGTGGTCTTGGGAAAAGGCAACAGGACTGTTGTAAACATATAATCAGTACCGATGGCGATATTCAGGTCAACCGTCGCTACCGCATCCTCGACCGATTCATCAGGAAGACAAAACATGTTTGAGGTCTGCACCTTCATTCCCGCTTTCTTAATAATGCTTGCGCCCTCAAATATACGCTTATTGCTTATGGCTTTATTAAGCAGGCCCCTGCGTAATAATTCGTTCCCCGTTTCCACGCCGAAGCTTACGGTATGACATCCCGATGCGGCAAGAAACCGGGCATGCTCTTCTTTCAAGAGATCAACCCTGGCTGTACATATGTAAGGAAGATTGACTTCTTTCTTATACAATGAGCCAAATTCCTCAAGCCAGTTGGCATCCATGGCAAAAAGGTCATCGGCAAAGAACAAAGAGGCCGCAGGATAATCGGTAATAACGTTTTTTATCTCTTCGACAAAATGCCGCGGCGATTTTCTCCGTACATATTTTCCCTTACCCTCGAAGATCCGCATAATCGAGCTGTTGGCGCAAAAAGAGCAATCGAACGGACAGCCACGCGAGGAGATAAAAACCTTCAAAGCAAGCTTGCCCAGTTTAGGGTAACGCTCATAATATAGGCTGCGGTCCTCAAAAAATGAATCCAGCTCTGGCGTTAAGGGAGCAACCCCCCGCATCAGGGGCCTTCCGTCTTCTTTAAGACAGATGCCGGGGAGATTGCCGGTTGGTCTCTTTAAAGCGACGCAACGCACAAGGTCTACAAAAGAAGATTCCCCCTCGCCGCGGCAGAGATAATCCACTCCGGGCAGCGCCAAGACCTCCTCCGGGTAGAGAATTGAATGGACTCCCCCCACTGCCACAGGAACAGCGGGAATTTGGTTTTTTAACTCCGAAGAGAGCTGTCGAAGCCAGCCATGCTCGTTTGACAATACGGAAAAAGCGATCAGGTCAGCTTTAGCTTTCTTTAATGCCGAAACCATGTCTTTTTCACAAGCATCTATCACAATATCCGTTTCATATCCCTCTTTCTTTAGGCAGCCGGAAAGCGCCATCACTCCAAAATACGGAAAGATCTGTTTCTGTACAAAACAAACTTTCATTTAATTCCCTTCCCGAATAACATTCGACACAGGATAATGGCCGCGATGAAGAGGCCGGCAAAATAACAGAACAAGGTTATCTTATAAAGCTTAGGATCATATACAAAACGCACAGTATGCCGTCCCTTTTCGAGGATAACGGCTTTAAAGGCCATGTTAGCCCTGTAAATCCTGCTTTCTTTGCCGTCTATAAAAACCCTCCAGGAGATGTCGAATCCATCACTGTAATAAAGTAGGCAATCCGCTTCTGAATTGACCTCCAAACGCAGGATGTTTGGACCAAAATCCAGAATATTGATCGCCCCATTTACTATTGTGCTATCGGCGATCCTTTCAACAGGTATTTTTAGCTTTGAAAACTTTTCCGGAGGATCATCTTCAATAAAAACGACCATCTGGGCTATCCTCTCTTCCAACTTCGCGCATTCCTGAGCCTGGAGCTCAAGTGGCAAAACAACAGCCCCGCTTACAAGTTTCAATCTCTGGCCCGTTACCCCCATAAAGATCTCTTTTATTTCCGGCCTGGCCATCTTATCATTCTCAAAATTAAAGAAATCCTTCATCTGGTAAAAATGTGTCGTTACTCCCGGTATCCTGGAGCTGGAAGCGGAAAATATCCTTTGCATCGCTGGGGCAAAACCTAGGAAAGGATACCTGGGCCATATAACCGGAGACCTTTTGTCGCTATATGCTGCTTTTTCCTTGGGCCATAAAGACAGGTCAGCCTTGGTCATGCTCGTGAACCGGTAGATAGCCGTATTAAATAAAAAAAGGTCAATAAGCGTCAGGAAAACCAGGACAGAATATTTAAACCTTAGTTTTATCTTCGGGCTCTTAAAAACATAAAATATTACTATTATGGACGCTATAAATAAGAAGGTATTATGATAGGAGCGGTTAAACATATTATTCAAAAACGAACCAAAATCCTCCCCCAGGTTCAAAGATATGGTCATATAACGCTCCGGGAACTCCGCTAATGGAGGCCGATAGACCGCCAGTATAAACCGGTTTATCAAAACGGCAGCTGCGCTGATGAAGATAGCGATAAAAATAAACCCCTTAGGCGATCCTTTTAGTAATCCCGGTCTTCTTATCTGCTCCACTATTACGTCAGTTCCGATGCAGGTAAAGTAGACCAGGCAGAAAATAAAGAACGTAGCAAAGGTATGGGTGTTTCTGATTATGAAGAAAAACGGGAAAAAATAAGAAAATATTTTTAACAGGCCGAACCTGGGCCCAAGCATCAATAATGCCGTAATAACCAAAGCGCAGGCAAAGCCAATCCTGTATTTATGGCGGGAGTAGAATAGCCCGACCATGGCCAAAAACAATGGTATCAAACCTATGTACAAAAAACCCTCCGACGCACGGATAGATTTAAAAAGAAAGGTCATTTCAAAATGCAGCATAAAAGAATACGGGGTAAATAAATTGAAGAAGTCGGCCAAGTAGGCATTCGCGGCAGTCGGGGCTTCGATCATCCTGACATCCGGGACCGTATTGCGGATATATGTCAGAAAAACCGGGATCAGGTTAATTGAGAGCAGCAGAAATATTATAATAGCCCCCCATATGACTTTGCGGTCATTAGTGGAAAAACCGGTTTTAGGATAGGTGAAACCTTTGGAAATATAAATGCAGGCAAGCAATATCGCACAGGCAGAAATGAGATACATTATATGGTAGCCGGAGGTAGAAAAAGCGGCGCCCAAAAAGAAAGAGAGCCATAAAAGCAAAACAGTTTTCCTTTCTTCCAGGAACTCAAAAGCAAAAAATAAGATCCAGGGAAGCGTGTAAAAACACAGGATAAAACCGTGCTGCTTAAGGTAGGAACTGCAAAGGGCAGAAAATGACAGGGTAATAAAAGCAAAAAAAGCGCTGAACCTGTATTTCGCTATACGCCTGAAGAAAATGTAACTGCCGGAAATAAAGATCAGGTAGCGAAACAAAAGATCATACTGATAAATAGTTAATGAGTTAATCCTGAAGAACTTCCCCGCAAGGACCAAAAGCAGGGTTGAAGGGTCCCATAGATGCAGGACGTGTATATTCAAAAAGAATATCTCCCCGCAGTTCATATAGGGATTCCAGAGAGGCAGGATCCCCTGGCGCAGGCAATCGAAAAAGTAGGAAAAAACGCCGAACCATACAATGCTGTCGTGACTGACCATCCGCTTGCCGGTAAACCATAAATCCCGCTGCAGGATGAGTACCCCGAGCATAACCGCCGCTACCCCTATCACCTCTTTGGCTTTTCCGCTTATCTTCATAAATATATTTTTGCCAATGACCTCAATAAACTGGCGCCCAATTTAATGAGGCCCCACCATTCCTTCGGATTTAAATACCACTTCGGAGGAAGATAAAACCAGCCCGCAGGTCCGATCCTCCTAATAAGCAGCTTAAAGACCTTTATGGGCCTGAGCGAAAATAAGAGGTTAGCCCTGATGATATCTTTTTTTAACTCTTTTTCCTCGCATCCTTCAGGAAAATAAGGCAGTTTTGATTCCGCAAGGCTATCCTGCACAAGCGAAGCGCAAGCGTTAAGATTAGCCCATCCTTCTTCCACAAAGAGGCGGCCCTCATTTTTAGCTATTTCATATAACTTCGTGCCCGGATAGGGGGTAGCATTATTGAACCGCACATAATCCAGGTCAAGCTCCTTGGCCAGCTTGTAGGCCTGCCATCTATCCTTCTTAGTCTCTGTCGGCAGCCCAAAGATAAAAGTCCCGGATACGCCAAAGCCATGTTTCTTCGTAAGTTGCACCGCCGCGATGTTCTCGGCCACCGTTTCCTTTTTGTTCAACAACACCATCAACCTCTCCGAAGCTGTCTCCAGGCCATAGTTTATCATCCTGAATCCCGCACTCTTTAACGAAAGCAGGACCTCATCATCAACCGCGTCAGCCCTGGTCTGACAATCAAAGGTCGCCTTTTTTTGGAATCCCCTCTCGATCATTCCGCGGCAGAGGCTGATCACCCTTTGTTTATCCGCCGTAAAGTTATCATCAACAAAATTTATGTGTCCTTGATTATATTTATTTATGAGCAGCCCTATTTCCCCCAAAACAACCTCTTCGGAGACATAGCGGAACCTCTTGCCGGATATGCTCCTCTGACTGCAAAATATGCATTCATACGGGCAGCCCCTTGAGCTTGAGATAAAACTAAAATTATATTTCCCAAGGCCGTTCTCGAAAAGATGGTAAGGAAAAGGCGGGAAACTATCTAAAACTGGTAATTCAGCAGGCGGATTATGGATCAATTTACCTCCGCTTTTATATGAGAGCCCCTTTATCCCCGAACAATCTCTCCTGTTTTTTATCGCGTCGCATAACTCAAGTAGTATGCCCTCTCCCTCCCCTCTTACGACAAAATCAACTGCCGTATTCTCCAAGGCCTCCTCCGGAAGGACTGTGGGATGTATCCCTCCCAGAATAATTGCGGAATCTGGATACCAATGCTTTATCTGCCCGGCGATCTCATAGCTTCTTTGCGCGCATGCGGTTAAAGTCGAAATACCGAATATATAAGGGGGGGATAGCTTCTCCAGCAGCCTGCTTAACACCTGCCTGGACAAGGGATCAATATGCTCATCGATTACTTCGGCTTTCCTGCCGTTCTCCAGGAGGTATCCGGCAAGATAACCCACGCCGATAGGAACGCTTAGAGGAACATACCTCTGGAAGATACCGAACTTAGTTGATTTTGGATTTATTAAGATCATATAATAAAATACAAGATTGGGATTAAAGGCGGTATAAACAGGCCCCGCCCTTATTTATAAGGGCGGGGCTTATGTGGAGATTACTTACTTCTTTTTCTTCTTTCCGCCTCTCTTCATCTTGGCGCAAGAGACGTCGCCTTTCTTATCCAGGAAATAAAGGTAGCCTGTTTTCCTTTTGATGCCGCATTTTGCCACCTTCTTGGGGCTACCTCCCTTTTTGTTGCCTCTGGCCATCTTCGCGCAAGAGACATCACCCTGCTTGTCAATATAATAGAGATAACCTTTTTCCCTCTTGACCCCTACTTTCATTATTTTCTCTGCCATTTTTTAATTCACCCCCTTTCCTTTTGTTTAATTACGTGCCGATTTTTATCGGCTGCAAAATCTGCTTTAAAGTCGCTACTGCCGCCAACACCGCAAGGTAACTGGTCTTGGGATTCTGCGGATGCAGAATATTCTCGGTGCGCGTGAATATCGAGGCTGCGTCGGACACAATCAGGATTTCATGGATGTTCTTGGTTACATAAGGGCTGGCAATTATGCGCACCTGCGTCTTATTCATACCTATACCTGCCAACCCCAAGACAGCCGCCACATTTATATTCTGCGGAAAATATTTCACCGCGCTAGATGCGCTGCCCGAAAACAGGAGCTTATCTTTTTTCAGGCCGTTGAGCTTAAACCTTTTGGCCACATATTTAACCCCGCTAAATGCCTTAGGGTGCTTACGCGTGGTCAAAACCACCTTGCGCACCTTCCCTATATTTGCCGCTTTCAAAGCATCGATCCCCGAAATAGCCCCGCTGGGGAAATAAACCCTGGCATTATTCCTTCTGGCTAAGGAATATAAGCTACCCAGATGCCCGACCATGCCCCCGACGCTCATCACCATGATATCGCGGCCCGCGGATAAAGATTTGCGCGTGATCTCCCAGGCAGCCCGGGCCGAAGATGCCTCAATAACCAGCTCTGATCTTTTAATTAAGGTATCCAGGCTCGCTGCGCATAATTTACCGTTTTTTTTCACTCTCCTGGCAAGAGCAATGCTTTTTTCCGGCCTTATATCATAAAGAGCAGCTAAGCAGGCATCCTTGAAGAAACTTGACACTATCTCTTTTGCCAATGAACCACCGATCGCCCCGCATCCGACGATCCCGATCCTAAGCTTTCTCTTTTTAAACATATTTAAACGGGCACGGTTTTCTTTGCTTTGAGAATCGTCCCTGGTTTACTACTACATTATCAATAAGACGGGTCTTGCCTATTTTGACCGCTAAAGCAATAAGGCAGCCTGGTTTTATCTTTTTTAAGGGCATAAGGTTCTCTAAATCCACGATCCCAGCATAATCTATCCTGGCTGATCTCTTTTTTGAAATTAGCTGTTTCATCCTGCTTATAATTCTATCCGCCTGACGCTGGCCATTATCAATTAAAGTTTGAGCAAGAAGCAGGGCTTTAGATAAAACCACAGCGTCATTTCTTTCCTTCCCGCTTAAATAGGCGTTCCGCGAACTTAATGCCAACCCGTCATTTTCACGTATAGTAGGCATAACCTTGACCCTGACCGGGAAATTCAGGTCATTGATCATCCTGGCGATTATAACTGCCTGCTGCGCGTCCTTTTGTCCAAGATAAAGCACATCCGGCCGGACAATATTAAGCAGTTTGGCAACTACGGTAGCCACTCCGCGGAAATGCCCGGGTCTGACACTGCCGCAAAGCACTTCGTTTAAACCCTCAACATTTACAAAGGTAGAGTAAGGGCGCGGATACATGCTTTTGCTATCCGGCAAGAATATAAAATCAACCCCTGACCGGCGGCAAAGCGAAAGATCATTCTTAAGCGGCCGGGGGTATTTTTTCATATCCTCCTTAGGCCCGAATTGCGCCGGATTGACAAAAATACTTACCACGACCGTATTGTTTTCCCTGGCTGCCTGCTTGATAAGGCTTAAATGCCCCATGTGCAATGCGCCCATCGTAGGCACAAAACCTATACGCTTTTTATCCTGCCTTCTTTTGTTTAGGGCCGCGTTTAGTTTTTCAAAACTATAGAAGATTTTCATAAAACCTCAAGCAAAGGCAGGGTTACAAAATCCCGCAAGAACAGGCGCAGATGCGGGATAGTCAATTTCTTTCCGGCCATGACCCTGTCCCCATAAAGCAAAATATCCAGATCAATAATCCTGGGGCCAAAACGCGCGCTTTTTACCCTGCCCAGGTCATTTTCTATTTCCTTGAGCTCTTTTAATAAGTTTATCGGGGAAAGTTTAGTTTCAATCTTTAATGCGGCATTCAGAAAATCAGGTTGTCCGGCCGGCCCTCCAACAGGAGCACTTTCAATTATCCTGGATTCTTTAAGCACAGCGGTACTTTTTAGCCCGTTGATCTTTTTAACAGCCAACTTTATATTCTTTCTGCGATTGCCCAGGTTTGAACCTACGCCAAGATAACAAATCGCCATTTAAGAGATCTTCTTCAGCCGTTCTAAAGCCTCCCTTATCCTCTCTTTTGGGACAGTCAAGGCCATGCGGATATAACCTTCCCCATACCTTCCAAAACCGACTCCCGGAGTAGCCACGATATCAGCCTCTTTAAGCAGCCGGGAGGCAAAGCTCATGGAATCACTGCTTCCGGGAATTTTTATCCAGAGATAGAATGTTGCCTTTGGTTTAGTTACCTGCCAACCCAGGGACTGTAATCCGCTAACCAGGATATCCCGTCTCTCCTGGTATAGCTGGCACATCTTAGCCGTGAAATCCTGGCCAGTGCTAAGTGCGGCAACTCCGGCCAGTTGGATAGCCGAAAATATCCCGGAATCAATATTTGATTTTACTTTAGCTAAAGCCGCGATCAACCGGGGATTGCCGCTGGCCCAACCCAGGCGCCAGCCGGTCATGTTATAGGTTTTAGACAATGAGTGGAACTCAATAACCACATCCTGCGCACCGGGAAATTCAAGGAGGCTGCGTGCTTTATAGCCGTCATAAACCATCTCCGAGTAAGCCAGGTCCGAGATCACGATGATCTTATTTCTTTTGGCAAAATCGATCAGCTCCCGGTAAAATCCATCGCTGGCGCAGGCATTGGTCGGATTATTAGGATAATTCACAAAGATCATCTTTGCTTTCTTGCGCGCTAAAAACGGTATGCGTTTTAGATCCGGCAAAAAATTATTTTCTTCGAGCAAAGGCATAAGATGCGCTGATCCGCCGGCAAGGATCGTCCCTCCTTTATAGGGAGGATAGCATGGGTCAGGAATAAGAGAAATATCTCCCGCATTCAAGAATGCCAAGGGGAAATGCGCGATTCCCTCCTTTGAACCGATCAAAGGCAGAATCTGCGTATCAGGAGCTAAATTGACATTAAACCTGGCCTTATACCAGGAGGCGATCGCCTGGCGCAATGCCGGCATCCCCTGATCCAGGGCATAACGATGATTGGCCGGGTCCCTGGCTGCCTGGTTCAAAGCATCAATAATATGCATAGGGGTCGGCTGGTCAGGATCGCCTATCCCCAGATCAATAATATCCCTGCCTTCCTGGCGCGCTTTGCGTTTAGCTTTATCGATCTCCAAAAATAAATATGGAGGCAATGACTGAACTTTTTTAGATAACCTGAGCATATTTTACCCTTTCAATACATCTTGTATCGAATACAAACCTGCCGGCTTAGCGA
>JAHFFQ010000024.1:9786-13146 GCA_023247875.1 Candidatus Omnitrophota bacterium
TTAGCTTTATCGATCTCCAAAAATAAATATGGAGGCAATGACTGAACTTTTTTAGATAACCTGAGCATATTTTACCCTTTCAATACATCTTGTATCGAATACAAACCTGCCGGCTTAGCGAAAATCCACTTAGCCGCTTTCAATGCTCCTACCGCAAACAAGTCACGCGAATGCGCCTGATGCCTGATCTCAATACGTTCTGAGTTCCCGCAAAAAACCACAGTATGATCTCCGAAAATATCGCCTAAGCGGATGGAATGCATAGGCACATCTTTCTTGGTGGCGGCGGAAATGACCTCGGCCATTTTCTTGGCTGTTCCGCTGGGAGCATCCTTTTTGGCTTTGTGATGCGCCTCAACGATCTCAACGCTGTAATCGGGCCCGAGCCTTTTGGCTATTTCAGGAAGGATCGCGAACAATACATTTACCCCGATAGACATATTTGGGGAAAAAACAACCGGAACGACCCTGGATATCTCCTCTACTTTATTCTTTTGCGCATCGCTTAAGCCCGTAGTCCCTAAAACAAGGGCTTTTTTGTATTTTGCGATGTAATCAAGATGCTCTTCCGTTGCTTCAGGTAAAGTAAAATCCACCAGAACATCAACCAGGAATAAACCATCAGGATTGGATGAAACTTTCAACCTGCCCATATCCTTGCCGATCAAAGGCGTGCCTTTTTTCTCTAAAAGCAGACCTACCTCTAATTCCTTATCGTGGCTGGCGAGCTCATAAATACGCCTGCCCATTTTCCCGCAGGCTCCGGCAATTCCCAATTTAATCATATCCTCTCCTTCTTAGGGACGTTTCTCAACCCAAAGCGGGGACGTTTCTGGATCCAATCGGAGAACTGTCCCCTATTTTAATAAACCATAATCCTTAAGGCAATTTTTGAGTTTCTCTAAATTAGTATCCGACATCCTGCACATAGGCAGGCGCAGGTCAGGAGCGCACATTCCCAGTAAACCCATCGCGGTTTTCACGGGTATCGGATTGGTCTCAATGAATACTGCTTTGATCAAAGGCAACAATTTATAGTGTAACTGTTGGGCTTTCCCGATATCGCCTTTTTCAAAAGCGCTGACCAAAGCCGCAACCTCTCCGGGAACAATATTGGCGACTACAGAGATTATTCCCGTACCTCCGATGCTTAATACCGGCAAGGTCAGGCTGTCATCACCTGAAATCAGATCAAAACTTTTAGGGCAAAGCTGCCTGATGCGCGACATCTGGTCAAGACTCCCCGATGCCTCCTTTACCGCCACAATATTTTTGCAATCCCGCGCAAGCCTTGCGATCGTCTCCGGCTCGATATTCACTCCGGTGCGGCCGGCAATATTATAAAGAATGATCGGGACATTCACCGACTGGGCAACGGCTTTAAAATGCTCATATAATCCGGCTTGGGTTGGACGGTTGTAATATGGCGAAACCTGCAAAGACGCATCCGCCCCGGCGCTGGCAGCCTCTTTAGTCAGCATGATAGCTTCTGCGGTAGAATTCGAACCTGTACCGGCAATTACGGGGACTCTTTTATTAACCTGATCAATAGTGATCTTGATTACTTTCTCATGCTCCTCAAAGTTCAAAGTTGCTGATTCCCCGGTTGTGCCGCAAGGCACTATCCCGCTGGTCCCGTTCTTGATCTGGAAATCGATCAACTCCCTTAATTTCTTCTCATCCACTTTACCGTCAGAAAAAGGCGTGACTATAGCTACGATCGAGCCTTTAAACATAATACTCTCCTTTGTAAACTATTTTTGCGCTGCCTTCCAGCCACACATCCCGAAAGTTTTTATTTTCCTGTCTAAAGTAAACCTTTAATTCCTCGCCTCCCCGCGTTCCGACCTTAACCATCCTGTCTAAACCGCTTTTCAGGGCAAAGAGGAGCCCCGCGGCAACGCTTCCGGTGCCGCAGGCCAGGGTCTCATCCTCAACCCCTCTTTCATAGGTGCGGATAGCGATAAGATCATTTCCTTTCACCTGCGCGAAATCAACATTTGTTCCAGCCGGGGCAAATTTCGCGTGAAACCTTATCGAACGTCCTATATTCGCCACATCGATATTCTCAATGCCGTTTACGAAAACTACCGCGTGCGGAACGCCGGTATCTATAAAATTAACTTTGATCAACCTGCCGTTTACTTTTAAAGGAATATCTAATTTTATGCCTTTAGGTTCGGTAAGCCGGATCTTTACCCGGCCTGAGCGGACCTCGGTATTAATTACGCCGGCCTGAGTTAATATCCTCCCTTTTGATTTTCCACCAAATAAAGCAGCGCACCTGGCGCCGTTGCCGCACATCTCGGCCTCTGAACCATCGGCATTAAAAATACGCATGCGTAAATCCGCGCTCTTTAGTTTATTAAGCAGGATCAATCCGTCAGCTCCTATCCCGAACTTTCTATCGCATAATGACCTGGCCAGCGCGGGAATGCTTCCGGGAAGTTTCTGGTCAATGATGATAAAATCGTTTCCCGAAGCCACCATTTTGGTAAATTTTATTCGTTTCATATCATCTAAAGACAGGAGTAAGTTCGTTGCGGACCAGATCCGCGTAACTTTCCCTCTTCCTGATCACAAAAACTTTATCTTTAACCACCATGACCTCCGCTGGCCTAGCCCGCGAATTATAATTACTGGACATGCTAAAACCATAGGCGCCCGCGCCCATAACCGCCAAGTAATCCCCTTCCCTGACTTTAGCGACCTTCCTTTCTTTCGCCAGAAAATCTCCGCTTTCACAGATCGGGCCGACCACATCCGCTTTTTCAGCACACGAAAGCCTGCGCAAAGGCAGGATGCTGTGATAGGCGGAATACAGCGCCGGACGGATCAGATCATTCATCCCGCCATCTACAATAATGAATTTTTTCTTAGGCGTTTTCTTAATATATAAAACTTTTGTAAGCAATACCCCGGCATTTCCGGCAATGAACCTGCCCGGCTCCATAATTATTTTCAGGCCGGTTTTCTCTAAAAGAGGAATGATTTTACCGGCATAAATCCGGGCAGTCTGAGGAGTTTCATTATCGTAGATGATCCCCATCCCCCCACCGATATTCAAATATTCCAGGGTAATACCTTTAGATTCGAGCCTTTTAATAAAATCCGTTACTTTTTTTATTGCCGCCACAAAGGGCGAGCTTTCGGTGATCTGTGAGCCGATATGGATATGCAGGCCGCATATATCCAGGTTCTGGAACTTAGCGCGCAAAAGCAGGATCCTGTAGGCGCTATCCAGATCGATCCCGAATTTATTCGTAATTTTTCCGGTTGTGATGAATTTATGCGTTTTAGCCTCCACATCCGGGTTTATGCGGATAGCCACGCGGGTAATTTTCTTGAGTTTACGGGCAA
>JAHFFQ010000143.1:0-960 GCA_023247875.1 Candidatus Omnitrophota bacterium
GAAAAGGCCATGCAAACGCTAGCCAGGCCGAATTTGCCCAGATAAGGCCTCATAAACTTCAATAACTTCAGGTAATCCTTCATTTTACGCCTTTCTTCAAGAAGTTGTATTTTAGCATATACCCCGGAGCATAGCAAACTTTTTATTGCTTTTTATGCTTAGAAAAACAGGGACACAATACTTAATTCTTTAAGAATATGCCTGAATTAAGTATTGTGTCCCGGAAATTCCCTTTTTTATAAACCCGCACTCTAATTTATTGATTTACAACTGGATAAAAACGCAAAGGGTGGTACCTGGAGGAACGTCCCGGCTCCCTGGGGGAGTGTCCCTCCATTCCCGAAGCGCTAAACAGCCGGTGGGCTAGGGTGTCCCTTAAAAGGACGTCCCTAGATTCATTACCTAGAATAAAGGCCATCCTCACCACTTCTGCTCTACCCAAATGCCTCCTTGTTCTCTATAGTAAAAACGATCAATCCCAGTTATATAGTAAAAATCATCCGCAAGTGAATAGGCGGAACTTCCCTGGGGAGACTTGCCGCTGCCGGTACATCTATGAGCCTGTAAAGTTGCATAAGTGCCGGTAGAGAATCCAGCACTATAGTAGAAATAATGAGATGACCTGCAGGCGCTTGGAATCTGATCAGAAGCTGTGCCAATATTAACATCGTTATTTCCCATGGTAGATGCTGTGCCGTTTTCTAAATAATAAGACATTACTATGCTGCGCATAGTCCCTATAATCGTTTTCGCTTCGGAGCGGCGTGTCTTTTCCACCGTTTTTTCATACTGAATAAGCCCTATTGCCGCAAGTATACCTACGATGATAATGACGATAATTATCTCAATAAGAGTGAAACCATGTTCTTTTTCTGCAATATTTTTTTTGAAAGCCCTAAAGGATCTGGCTGGGGGTTTTGCCCTGGAGATAAGAATATTATTCTTCATGTGTTTAGTTTA
>JAHFFQ010000143.1:970-3257 GCA_023247875.1 Candidatus Omnitrophota bacterium
CCCCCCCAATTTTTTGTCAAGATTTTAGTTGAAACAATACAGGCGCTTTGCTATTATCATTGCATGGATAAGATCAAGGTAGGCGTGATTGGTGTCGGGCACCTGGGCAGCATCCACGCCAAAATATATAAGGAAAGCCCGAATTGCGAACTTGTCGGGGTATGCGACATTAACCCACAGCACCTGGACCAGGTTTGCGCAAACTTAGGAGTAGCCGGATATACCGACCATAAAGAGCTTTTCGGCAAGGTGGAAGCAGTAAGTGTTGCCGTTCCCACTGCCCTGCATCAGAAAATAGCTGCGGATTTCCTGGAAAAAGGTGTGCATACCCTGGTTGAGAAACCCTTCACCCTCACCCTCAAAGAAGCTAACAGCCTTATAAAACTTGCGGCCAGGAACAAGCTCATCCTACAGGTCGGGCATATCGAAAGGTTTAACTCCGCCTTTGCCGCCACCTTAAAAATAATCAAAATACCGAAATTTATCGAATGCCACCGGCTCTCAACCTTTCCCAATCGCTCCCTTGACGTGGGCGCGGTGCTGGATATCATGATCCACGATATTGATATTGTCCTGGGGCTGGTTAACTCTCCTCTCAAAAGGATAGAATCCGTAGGGGTCAATGTCCTGACTAAATTTGAGGACATTGCAAATACGCGCCTAACCTTTAAAAACGGGTGCATCGCCAATCTTACCGCCTCGCGCGTATCCGACGAAACCATGCGTAAGATCCGCATCTTCCAGGAGGATACCTATATCTCCCTTGATTATAAGAATGCCGAGGCATCGGTTTACCGTAAAACCGGCCTGCAGATAACCAAAGAAAACCTGCCCATAGAAAAAGAACAGCCCCTGCAAAAAGAGCTGGAATCATTTATTTCCTGCGTAACCAATAATTCCGAACCGCTTGTTTCAGGCGCAGTAGCCAGGGAGGCCCTGGCAGTTGCCCTGAAAATCCAGAAACAGATATGGCTGAAAAACAGGTCCTGATAATCTGTGGTGAGCCGTCGGGTGAGCTCCACGCCGCGACCCTGGTTGCCGCGATAAAGAACATAAACCCCGGGATAAGAATCCTGGGGGTAGGCAGCCAGCTGCTTGAACGCGCAGGTGCGCAGATCATTTACGATACAAGCGGCTTAAGCGTGATGGGGTTGTTTGATGTTTTAAAGAAACTCCCTAAGTTTCTTTTCCTTAAGAAATTAATCTTAAATAAAATTGCGGGTGAGAAATTCGACGCGGTGATTTTCGTGGATTTCTCCGGCTTCAACTTAAGGCTTGCCAAGGCAATCAACAACTCCATTCCCACAATTTATTACGTCAGCCCGCAGGTGTGGGCATCTCGGCCGGGGAGGATAAAAACTATCAAGAAATATATCAAAGAAATGATCGTGCTCTTTAAGTTCGAGCGGGAATTCTATGCCCGCTACGGCATGGATGTGGATTTTGTAGGGCATCCGCTCCTGGATACCGCCAAGCTAACTATGTCGAAAAAGGAATTCTTAGCCAGCCTAGGATTATCCAATAATAAAAAGACTATCGCCCTCTTCCCAGGCTCGCGTAAACAGGAGATAAAAAAGATCCTGCCCATAATGCTTGAAACGGCTAGGCTGCTTAATAAAGAAATTGATGCCCAATTTATCATTGCCAAACCAGAACAGGTTGATTGGGATATTTATAATGCCCTGATTAAAAAATCAAGCCTTGAGGTTAAAGTGGTGGAGGGAAAAACCTACGACTGTATGGAGGCCGCTGATTTCTGCCTGGTCTGTTCAGGCACCGCGACCCTGGAGACTGCGATCATGCAGAAACCATTTGTGATAATTTACAAGATGAACCTGTTAAATTATCTTTTGTACCGGCCGCAGGTAAAGCTACCCTATATCGGCATGGTGAATATCGTGGCAGGCAAAAAGATCGTTCCGGAGTTTGTGCAATTCAGTGCAAAACCAAGAAAAATCGCCCTGGAAACCCTGCGCATCCTGGACGATCAAAAAGAGCTTCAGAAAATCACTTCAAATCTTAGCCTGGTCAGATCCTCTCTGGGCGAACCCGGCGCGGCAACCCGCGCCGCACAAATCATAATCAACTTCCTATAATAACCAGGGACGTTTCTCAAGCCAAAGCAGGGACGTTTCTGAACTCAAAGCGAGAACTGTCCCTCTCTATTTAGCCGTTTTGATGCGTTCGTCGATAGGCGGATGGTCAAAAAACAGGAATTTAGCTATCGGATGAGGGTTTCTATCGGCAAGGTTTTGGCTGGCCAGTTTTTCCATCAGGGATATAAATG
>JAHFFQ010000025.1:0-10499 GCA_023247875.1 Candidatus Omnitrophota bacterium
TAACGAAGTAAGGGAAAAAAGAGGGCTGGCTTATGAGATCGGCACAGGGGTCAAGCGTTATTCGGACACCGGCGCTTTCCTGGTGCACGCGGGCATAGATAATTTCAAGGTTGGGCCCTGCCTTGAATTGATCTTCAGGGAGTTAGGCAAGATCGGGAATAAACCGGTAACTAAAGACGAATTTAAGCGCTCCAAGGAATTTTACCTGGGCCAGCTCATGCTGGCTTTAGAGGATACCATGGAGTATATGCTCTGGATCGGGGAGAGCACATCCTGCCTGGATAAAGCGTATACATTGGAGGAGATCGTCCAGCAGGTAAATAAGGTGAGCATAGAAGATATACGCCAGGTCGCTCAACAGATATTTAAGCGCCAAAAGATTAATCTTGCCCTGATCGGGCCGCTGGAAAAAGAACGCAAGAGGATCTACGCGAAACTCAATTTAAAATAATGGAGCATTTAGCTATTTTCCCCGGGGCTTTATTGGTGTTGTTTCTTCTTCTTGTGTTTTCTTTCTTTTTTTCGGCCTCCGAAACCTCGATCATAGGTTTAAGCAAGATCCGGCTGCGCCACATGCTGCAGAAGGGGCTCAAACGCGCCCAGAGCGTCCAGCGGCTGGTAGCTAAACTGGACAAGGTGATCGCCGCCATTCTAATCGGCAACAATATCGTCAATATCGCCATCTCTTCCATAGCTACCGGCATATTCGTGCAGATTTATGGGTACCGCTGGGGGATACTTGCTTCTACCTTTGTTACCACCATGGTATTGCTTATTTTCTGCGAGGTGACCCCGAAGATCCTTTCGGCAAAACGCACGGAAAAGGTCGCCCTGTTTGTGGCGCCGCTGATGGAGCTGTTGCTTGTTATTTTAAAGCCCCTGATCATATTTTTCATCGGGATCAGCAATTTTATCCTGAAGCTCTTCGGCGTAGGCCCGGCCACAAGGATGCCCCTGGTTACCGAAGAGGAATTGAAAACGATGATCGAAATTGGAAAAGAGGAGGGGGTCTTAAGCGAAGATGAGCGCAAGATGCTCCACCGTATCTTTGAATTCGGGGATACCAGGCTTAGCGATGTCATGGTTACCAAGGATAAGATCATCGGAGTCAATATCAATACTAATTCCGAAGAGCTGCTTAATATATTTGTTGAGGAAGGTCATGCCCGGCTTCCGGTATATGAAGGTTCGCTGGATAATATTACCGGCATAGTTTACGCCAAGGACCTGCTTTATATATTAAGGGAAAAGGGGTTATTTCTGCTGCAGGACCTGCTTCACCCGGCATATTATGTGCCGCCGGCGATGCGCGTGAATGAGCTGTTAAAAAAATTTCAGGCGGAGAAGATCCAGATCGCCATTATCACGGATAAGGAAAAGAAAACCCTGGGCCTAGTCACTTTAGAGAACCTGCTTGAGGAGATAGTCGGAGAGATAGAGGAAAAGCATTCCCACGCCAGGAAGAGGGCTTGAAGAATTATTTGACATGAAATTTAAGCTGTGATAGTATTAATGAACAATTGGAAGTAAGCGGCTTGCACAAAAAGGAGGAAACAAATGGCAGAAACAGGATATTGCGTGAAATGCAAAGGTAAGAAAGACATGAAAGACGAGCAGAAGGTCACCATGAAGAACGGCCGGGCTGCCATGAGAGGCAAATGCCCTTCCTGCGGCACAGGCATGTATAAGATATTGGGAAAAGCAAAGTAAGTACCGGTTTTTTCAACAGGAGCATCTAAAATAGAATCAAAACAGTTAGCTCAAGCCATTGCCCTGGCTGCTAAATCAAAAAAAGCCGAAAAGGTAGTTATTCTTGATGTCTCAAAGGTAGCCGGTTTCTGCGATTATTTTGTCATTGCCAGCGGCAACTCTTTGAGGCAGGCCGGCGCCATCGCCAGGGGGATCCAGGAAGAGCTGGAAGCTAAAGGGATAAAATCTCTCTCAAGGGTTTCTCCGGGCGACGAATCCGGCTGGATAGCTTTGGATTATGTTTCGGTGATCGCCCACGCCTTTTATAAACCTGTGAGAGAGTTTTATTCTTTAGAGAGGCTTTGGTCCGACGCCAAGAGGGTCAGGGTCAGCGCCGCAAAGCCGTCAACAAAACCGTAGCTTAGAGAATCATAGCTTGCCTTTTTTTTCATGCATAAAAATATCCAAGAACAACTTACAGCCCTGGTCAGCGCAGCATTGGCAAAGTCCGGGTTAGACAAGCTGGGCCCGGAGGAGATAATCCTTGATTTTCCTACCGATAACCGCTTCGGTGATTTTACCACCAACATCCCCTTAAAGTTAGGCAAGCTGCTTAAGAGGGCCCCCCGTGAAATTGCCGCGAAATTGGTTGAATCTATCCAAAAGGAAATACAAAATTCAGAATTGAAAAATTTGATCGGTGAGGTAAAGGTTGAGGGCGCGGGGTTTGTAAACTTTTATCTTGACCCGGGTTATTTCTACGACCAGCTGGGCAAAATAATCGTTGAAGGCAAAGAGGCATTAAGGCTGGATACGGGTAAAGGCAGAAAGGTCCTGATTGAGTTTGTCAGCGCTAATCCCACCGGATCTTTGTCGATTGCCCATGCCCGTCAGGCAGCGGTAGGTGATTGCCTGGCGAACATCCTGGAATTCCTGAACTTTAGCGTGCAGCGGGAGTATTACCTTAATGACGAGGGCAACCAGATCAATATTCTCGGTAGCTCCGTGGAGCTGCGCAGGCGGGAGTTAGCCGGGGAAAAGATCGAGTTCCCGGAAAACTATTACCAGGGTGATTACATATATGAGATCGCCAAAGAGGCGGATAAGCAAAAGATCAAAGATGCCGGCTTGGGTGATTTTGCCGCCGGTCATATTTTAAAGATCATTAAGCAGGAATTATCGGACTTCGGGGTTGATTTTGATTGCTGGTATTCGCAAAAAGCCCTGGCTAAAAGCGGAAAAATAGAGGAGTCCTTTGCCCAATTAACGGATAAGGGATTTTTGTATGAGCAGGATGGGGCAACCTGGTTTAAGTCAACTGCTTTTGGGGATGATAAGGACAGGGTGGTAATTAAAAGTGACGGCAGCCAGACCTATCTGGCCCCGGATATCGCTTATCATCAGGATAAATATAAGAGAGGATTTAGCTGGCTGATCAACCTTTGGGGCCCGGATCATCACGGATACATTAACCGGATCAAGGCCTCCATTGAGGCACTCGGGCATTCCCCTGAAAGCCTTTCGGTAATTATCGTGCAACTGGCGACTATCTTTCGTAATGGCCAGCCGATCCAGATGTCTACCAGGCGCGGCCAGTATATAACCTTGCGCGAGATCCTGGATGAAGTAGGCGCGGATGCCTCCAGGTTCTTCTTTTTAATGCGCCGCACAGCCAGCCACCTTGATTTTGACCTTGAGGTAGCTAAGAAGCAAAGCGCCGAAAACCCCGTATATTATGTGCAGTACGCGCACGCGCGCATCTGCAGTATATTGCGAAGCGCGGATATCCAGCTTAAAGAAAACCTGGACTTTTCAGTGCTGGCGGAGAAAGAGGAGTTGGATCTTATCAAGAAGATGCTTGAGCTTGAGGCGGTCCTTAATGTTTGCTTGATCACCTGTGACCCTTATATGCTTACGGTTTATCTCCAGGAGCTCTCTGAAAGTTTCCATAAGTTTTATGACCTGCACAGGGTTTTAGGCCAGGGGGACGCGCTTACCTGCGCAAGGCTTGAGCTGATCAAGGGGGTAAGGATCGTTTTATCCTGCGGGTTAGAGCTGTTAGGCATAGCTCAACCGGAAAAAATGTGATGTCCACCCATAAAATCCTAAGATTAGCCACCCCGCATGTCCACCTGCAAAATCAACTCTCCAAAGAATTAGGCATATCCAAAGTCCTTGCCCAGATACTGGTCAACCGTAAAGTCAATTCTCCTGCCGAGGCGGAAAAATTCCTTAAAGCAGGCATAAATGACCTGTTCAGCCCCGATTTATTCTCCGATATGCCTAAGGCGATCAGCTTAGTCAGGAAGGCGGCGGAGAATAAAGAGAGGGTTATGGTTTTTGGCGACTATGATGTGGATGGGATAACCAGCACGGTTTTAGTCAAGAATACGCTTGTTTCATTGGGCCTGGATGTCCTGCACCATATCCCGCACCGGATTACAGAGGGTTATGGACTGAACAAAGAGATCATTAATTTTGCCAAAGAGAACAAGGTAAAGCTTATGGTTACCGTTGACTGCGGAACAGCTAACCATAAGGAGGTAGAGGCCTTGAGGCAGGCAAACATAGATGTGATCGTTACTGATCATCATGAGCCGCAGGGACTGAATCTGCCTGCCGCCTCAAGTATGATCAACCCTAAGCTTAAGCATTCCGGCTATCCTTACCGGGATTTAGCTGGTGTGGGGGTGGCTTATAAATTCTGCCAGGCGGTAACCAATTCCCTGCTTAGCGAAGACCTGGACCTGGTCACTTTAGGCACCATTGCCGACAGCGTTCCTTTGAACGGGGAGAACCGGATCATTGCCAGGGAGGGTTTATCCCGGATGGGACAGAGCAAAAGGCCGGGCTTGCGCGCCTTGATCGAGAACGCGGGAATTGAAAACAAGAAATTCAATTCCACTTACGTAAGCTTTATCATTGCCCCACGGCTGAATGCCTCCGGCAGGATGAGCAATGCTGAGACATCGTTAAAGCTGCTGATGAGCCAAGATCTGGAGGAGGCCCAGGGTTTTGCCAAAGAGCTTGAGCAGTTTAACCGCCAGCGCCAGAAGGTGGAAAGCAAGATTTTAGAGGAAGCGGAGGCGATGATCAACCGCGAGATAAATTTTAAGGAGCAAAAGGTGATCGTGATCGCCAAGGAGGATTGGCACCAGGGTGTTTTGGGGATCGTCGCCTCAAAGCTTGCCGACAGGTTTTACCGGCCGGCAATAGTCATTTCGTTGAATGAAGCTTTATGCAAGGGTTCTGCGCGCTCAATTAAGAATTTCCATTTATTTGATGCGCTTGTGGATTGCAAGGGGCTGCTGGACAGCTTCGGAGGGCATGCCCATGCAGCGGGGTTGTTGATCACCAGGGACAATATTGATGATTTCAGGAAAAGCATCAATAGGCTGGCGCATGACCGGATGAAGATCGAAGACCTGCTTCCCAGCATGGATATTGATATGGAGCTAGCGCTTTCCGAGTTAAATGAGGGGATGGTCAGGGAGTTGGAATCTTTGGAGCCATTTGGTATGGCCTGCCCTGAGCCGTTATTTTATACGCGTTCGCTTAAGTTAAAAGGACAGGCGCAGAGTTTAAGCCGCCAGACCCTGAAGTTCTGGGTAACCGATGGAGTAACAACCTGTCAGGTTATTGGTTTCGGGATGAGCGGCTTGCTGGATAGCCTGATGCAGGCAGATTCATTTGACCTGGTTTATACGGCTAAGATCGACAGTTGGCGAGAGGATGAATCGCTGATCCTGGAGGCCAAGGATATATTTTTTAAATAGGGTTTTTGACCCTTTTTGGGGCTTTTTTGAAGCCACCCTTTTTGATGCATTTGGCGCAGATGTAGACCTGCTGCGGATGGCCGTCTATCAGGATGCGCATTTTTTGCAGATTTGGCAGGAATTTGCGCATTGTCCAGCGGGCGATCTTTGAGCCGGTGCCGCCCTTGGCTTTGTATTGGCCTTTTCTGGATATCTTTTTTCCCTTAAGCTCGCCCTTTTTACATAAAACGCATTTTTTAAGCATTTTTAAAACTCCTTTAGGTTGATTCCTTAATTTCCATAAGTATACTTGAATTTCCGGCGTTGTCAAGATAGAATATAGCCAGGGCCCCGCGAAAAATCTGAAGGAGCGATTCTCTGATGAACAAAATGCGCATTTTACTTCTAATTAGCATTTTAATTTTTGGTTTTAAAGCTGCTATAGATAGCATTCCCATATCTAAATCAATCGATATAATCGCTGATTATGCCACTATACGCTACGGTAATACGTTCATTAAGGCGAAGATGGAGCCGGAGGGAACAGAAGACTTTTGGGTCAACAACGGATTCGCAGATAAAAGAAGCGATGGTTGGTTTTGGGTGATTCCCATGGAACAGGCAAAGGCTATGAAAGCATCGTACGGTGATTTTGTGCATTGTGGTTCTCCGGGAGCTTCTGCGGCCAAGGGAAGTCTTCAATTACTGCGGGTTTTTACCGCTGATCCGCAAATGCGCGAAAAGATCAAAAAAGTTATCAAAAGTTCTCTTAACTCTCCGATTATCGAGATCAGAGGATCGAAATTAATGATCGAAGAGCATCTTATTGGAAACAAAAAATACTTAGCAAGTTATCAAAATGGACCAGAAAATTTTATTAATATAAGTCCATCAGAAATCTGCTATTTAATAAAAGACATTCTTATAGTGCAGGAACGTTTTGAATAAAAAGGTTATAGATTACGTTTTATCGGGGGGACACAATACTTAATTATGGCGGCTTGAGCAGGCAGGAAGCGCCAAACAGCATAACTCGTTGACAATAAACATATTAGTTCTATAATATTTTATATCGACGAGAGTTAGAGAAATATGCTTGATTGATTCCCGCCTCTCCGTAAACTAAGAGATAGGCAAAATGAAAAAAGGAAAGCGAAAAGACGAAAATAAGCAGATAGGCGGCGTAAAGGCCTCCGATCATTTGCAATTAATAGAACGCCGCCATTTTATCCGGCACCCATTGTCTCTGCCTCTTGTTTACAAGGTTATGAAGCAGGCAAAAGATCGGGGCCGGCAAGATTTACGATCTGAAACCATTAATGTGAGTGTAGGAGGATTATTGTTTCCGGCAAAACATCCTGTTGAACCAAATTCTATGATCGAGATAGAGATGCCTTTTGAGGATAAGATCTTTAACTTGAAAGCAAAAGTTGTCCGTTGCGTTAATAATTCAGAGACAAAACTTTATGATATAGCGGTAAGTTTTTTCAGGCTTCATGAGGCTTTTAAGGCAAAAATGATCGAGCAAATTTATCTTATTTCAGAATACCGGGATTTGCTTAGTTTGCAATTAGGTAAAGAGATTCCCCTTGAAGAAGCATCTCGAAAATGGATAAAGCGATATTCAGACAGATTCAAAAGACTTTATTGGTAGTAATCCTTTGCGCCCAAAATGTACCCATCGAAATTCCGGGGACACAACCATTAATTATAGTAGCGAGTGGCTTGAACAGGCAGGAAGAGCCGCGATAAGGCATAGAAAGGAGCAATAAATGATTGCTTTATTCAGTTTGCTGGTAATCGTCATACTTTCTATCATTGTGGTAAGGATAGGCTCTATTGCTTTGGAACTTACCGGGTTATCCACCGAGATAGCTTCTTTCCAGGCCCAATCGGCTTTTTCCGGGGTAGGTTTTACCACGGTGGAATCGGAAACTATAGTTACGCATCCGGTGTGCAGGCGGATTATCCGGATCCTCATCCTTATGGGAAGTGCCGGGGTAACCACCTCTATTGCCACGCTGGTTTTGGCATTCATGGGGCAGTCGGGTAAAGGGGTTATTGAAAGAGGAGAAGTATTAGTATTGGGACTGTTAGCCATATTCTTTTTTGCCCGCTCCAGGCATATTTATAACATGATGAAGATCATTATCATCAATGCCCTTAAACGCTGGACCACACTGCGCCTCTATGATTACGAGCAATTGTTCGGCCTGGGAGCAGGCTACGCTATCATGAAGATCACCATAAAAGAGGACAATCCTTTAAAGGAAAAGCCGTTAAAGGAATTAAAATCCCAATTAGAAGGAGTGCTTATTCTGGCAATTTACCGCAAGGAGGGGAATAAGATCGAGTTTATCGGCGCCCCGCACGGCGAAGCGATCATCAAAGCGGATGACGAGTTGATCTGTTACGCCAAGGAAAATATGATAATAAAGAGTTTTTCATCAGCTTTAAGCTAAATGGGGCTTTGAGCAGGCAGGAGCTGCCAATAAAAAAAGGAGGATAAAGTAATGGCAATGGTTAATTATTCGTTTCAAAAGAACCTTAAGGAGCAGGCAAGAAAAAAGAAGCAAGAGGCGAAAAGATTGGCGAAGCTGAATAAGAAGATGGCCAAGTTACAGGAAATTCCGGAAGCCAAATGAAAAAAGAGGCCGGGAAGATTATAGTTTTTGTTGCGGTTCTCAGTATTTTGAGCGCTGCTGCCTATGCGCTGATTTTTAATTATGCCAAAACCGCCATGGGCCTGTTCTTAGGGGTATTTATCCTGATGTGGTGCCCGGCGCTCGCAGGTTTTATTACGCAGTTTATTTATGAACGGAACCTGCGCGGCTTTGGCTGGGGCCTGGCAAATTTATACTGGTATCTACTAAGCTATTTTTTGCCCGCAGTAAGCGGTATCATGGCCTATGGGTTTATCTGGATAACCGGGTTAGGCCGGATCAACCCGGGCTATCAGTTTAATTTCTTTCATTTCGCGGCCTTTGGAATAATTATGCATATTGCCTTCGCCGCGGGGGAAGAGATCGGCTGGCGGGGCTTTCTGGTCCCCAACCTGTTTCGCACCATGAGTTTTACCAAAACATGCTTTTTAAGCGGGATCATCTGGTCAGCCTGGCATTTTCCCCTGATTATATCCCATAAATACCTGGGTAGTATTCCGGTTGGGGTAAGCCTTGCTCAACTGACTGTCATATTATTAGCAATGAGCTTTATCATCAACTGGATACGCCTTAAATCGGGAAGCGTTTGGACGGCAGTCTTATTGCACGCCAGCCATAACCTTTATATGCAGAATCTTTTTGATCCCATAACAACCCTTACCAGCCCGCTTGCGCATTATTTTTCAGGGGAAAACGGATTTGCGCTGATAGCGGTATATGGTTTAGCCGGATTTATATTCTGGAAAAAGAGGGCCAGCCTGCCGGGATGATTTACAAGCCCATGAATTTATATCCTAAAATCAGGCAGCATAAAAACATTATTCAGATCATCTTGCTGGTCGTCCTTTGTTTTTTAATCTATGCCCCATCCCTTGGCAATGGTTTTATCTGGGATGACGATACCAATCTTTACAAGAATCCGTGGGTCCAGAAAACAGACGGGCTGCAGGATATTTGGTTCTCCCATAAAATATACCAGTATTATCCTGTTGATTTCACCTCTTTTTGGCTTGAACATAAGCTTTGGGGGCTGGATCCTTTTGGTTACCATGCCGTAAACTTGATCCTCCATATTTTAAACGTACTCTTAGTCTTTTGGGTAGTGCGCAAACTTTACAGGCGGCTTGCCTTCCCGGTAGCTTTACTGTTTACCGTTCATCCCATTCAGGTTGAGACAGTCGCCTGGATCACTGAACGCAAGAACCTGCTTAGCCTGTTTTTCTTTTTATGGGCAATACTGTCATATCTGCGTTTTGACTCTACGCGCAAGAGAAGGGATTATTTGCTTACAGTCTTGATGTTTACCTGCGCTTTGTTAAGCAAGTCCATTGCCGTATGTTTTATCTTTTTCCCTGCCCTATATAAATGGTGGAAGGATGGGAGGGTGGCCCGGCAGGAGATCAGGCTCTCATTTACTCTCGCAGCCATAGGCCTTTTTCTGGCGCTCTACGCTCTTTATCTGGAATTTTACCAGGTAGGGGCGCGAGGAAGCGCGTTTAATTTGACTTTCCTGGAACGCCTTGCCTTATCCGGGAGAATAATACTTTTTTATCCGTATAAGATTATCTTCCCTTTTAATTTCATATTCTTTTATCCCCGCTGGACAATAGATGTAAATGTGTGGTGGCAATGGCTTTTCTTCCTGGCCGCTATGCTTATCCCGGCAGCCCTTTTTATTTACAGGGGGAGGATCGGCAGGGGGGCATTGGCACTGTTTATTTTTTACGTAATTTCTATTTTTCCGGTACTCGGTTTTCTAAATGTTTATGGAATGCAGTTTGCCTATGTTGCGGACCACTTCAGCTATCTCTCCACTCCCGGGCTGATCTTGTTGATTTGCGCCGGGATCACTTTATTATTGGACCGGTTGAAAACCAGGATTACATTTTTATCCTCTATTGGATATAAAATCCTGAGCCGGGGTTTTTTTATCCTTATTATAATTTATATGTGCAGCAAGAGCATAGAGTTGACCAAAAATTACAAAAATGAGATGGTACTTTGGAGCAATTTAGCCAGGGACAATCCAAGGTGCCTAGTGGCTTATGACAGCCTTGCGGAAGAATACAGGGATATCGGAGAAAAATGGAAAGTCGTTGATTTATACAAGAAAGCCGTAAGCATAAATCCCGCTGCCCAGGAAGCATATTATAATCTTGGTAACGCATATTGTAATCTCGGCAATTATGAGGAGGCTATAAAAGCGTATGAGAAAGCAATTCAAATCGATCCGGGTTACCTCCAGGCCATTAATAATCTGGCTTCAACGTATGCAGATATGGGGAAAATCGAAAAAGCTATAGGGTTATGGAACAAAGCAGTGGAAGCCGATCCGGCCTTCGCGACAGCGCATTTTAATTTGATCAGATTTTATTTTGCGCAGAAGAAATAT
>JAHFFQ010000025.1:10599-12590 GCA_023247875.1 Candidatus Omnitrophota bacterium
AATAAGGAGCAGGTGCAGGCGGTTACGCATAAAGAGGGGCCGCTACTGATCATTGCCGGCGCAGGCACTGGTAAGACCCGGGTGATCACCCAGCGCATTGCCTGGTTGATCAATGAGGGCCTGGCTAAGACCGATGAGATCCTGGCGCTTACCTTTACGGATAAGGCAGCCAAGGAGATGCAGGAGCGGGTGGATATCCTTATGCCTTATGGCTACACGGATATCTGGATCTCTACCTTCCATGCTTTTGGCGACCGCCTCCTGCGCGAAAATTCCCTGGTTGCCGGGTTAAATCCGGATTTTAAGGTGCTTAGCCGGCCGGAGGCAGCGGTCTTTTTCCGCGAGCATCTTTTTGAATTCCCGCTGGAATATTACCGGCCGCTGGCAGAACCCACCCGTTTTATTGAAGCGCTTATTTCATTTTTCAGCCGGGCAAAGGATGAAGATATCTCGGCCAGGGATTATTTTAAATATGCCCAGGATTTTTTGATCCAGGCCAAGGCCGGCCCGGAGGATAAAGCTGCTTTAGAACTGGCAGCCCAGCAGACCGAGGTGGCAAGCGCTTACGCCAAGTATCAGGAGCTTTTGGCAAGAGAGGGGCTGGTTGATTTCGGGAATCAGTTCTACCTAAGCTTGCAACTTTTGCGCGAACATCCCCTTGTTTTGCAGAATTATCAGAAGCAATTCAAATATATACTGGTGGATGAATTCCAGGACACTAATTTCGCGCAGTTCCAGATAGTCAAGCTTTTGGCCGGCTCAGCAAAGAACATTACCGTTGTAGCCGATGATGATCAATGCATCTATCGCTGGCGCGGGGCTGCCTACAGCAACGTGCTTAATTTTATCCAGGAATATTCTGACGCGAAACAGATCACGCTTATCCAGAATTACCGCTCTACCCAGGTAATATTAGACAGCGCCTATCAGCTGATCCAGTATAATAACCCGGAACGTTTTGAGGTAAAGGCCAAAATAGATAAACACCTGATCGGCTTGACTAAAGGCGGTCAGAAGCCTGCGCATTTGCACTTTGATACTTATTCTACTGAAGCTGATAATGTAAGTAAGATTATAAAAGAAAAAGTAAGTTCCGGTAAGTTTAAGTTCAGGGATTTTGCTATTCTCGTGCGTTCTAATTCCGACGCCCGAGGCTTTATTCAATCCTTAAATATGCAGAATATACCCTGGCAATTCAGCGGCAATCAGGGTTTATATTCTAGGGAGGAGGTAAAGCTGTGCATTAATTTCCTGCGGGTGGTTGCCAATCCTTCGGATTCATTAAGCCTGTATTACCTGGCCAGCTCCGAGATCTACAAAGTTGACCTGACAGAGCTGGCATTATGCAATCATTTTGCCAGGCGCAGGAACCGTTCGCTTTATTCGGTTTTTAATGACCTGGAAAAGACGCCGGAGCTGAAGCAGGTCCAGGAAAAGACCAGGGAGAAAATAAAACAGGTACTTACGGATATTGAAAAGTTCCTGCAGGTTTCCCGGGACGAAACAACCGGCAGGCTGCTTTACAGTTTCCTTACCGATACCGGTTATCTTAAGCGCCTGACGCATAACCCAAGTCTTGAGAAAGAAGCCAAAATCCAGAATATCGCCAGGTTTTTTAACCAGGTGCGCGATTTTGAGCTGGTGGCTAAAGAGGACAGGGTGATCAGCTTTATACAACACCTTAACCTGCTGATCGATTCGGGGGATGACCCGCCGACAGTAGAGGCGGACCTGGATGAGGATGCGGTAAATATTTTGACTATCCATAAAGCAAAAGGCCTGGAGTTCAGGGCGGTATTTTTGGTGAGTCTTGTGCAGGGTAAGTTCCCTGTGCCCAAACGTTCGCAGCAGATCAGCCTGCCCGATGTTTTGATCAAGGAGATCCTTCCCAGCGGTGATTTTCATACCCAGGAGGAGCGCCGGCTTTTTTATGTGGGTATGACCCGCGCCAAAGAGGAGCTGTATTTTACCAGCGCCGATGATTACGGAGG
>JAHFFQ010000144.1 GCA_023247875.1 Candidatus Omnitrophota bacterium
CCAATCTGAAGTCCAGGCGCAGGATCGTCATATTCCAGCCTCACCGCTATAGCCGCACGCAGCTGCTTTTGAATGAATTCGCGGGATCTTTTGACCAGGCAGATTACCTGATCATTACGGATATTTATGCTGCGAGCGAACAGCCGATCGCAGGGGTAAATTCCCGGGCTTTATTGAAGAGGATCAAGGATGCTTATGCGGATAAAGAGGCGGTGTATTTAGAAAAAGAAAAGATCACCGGGCATATCAAGAAAATTATCCGTCCCGGGGATTTAGTGGTCACCCTGGGGGCAGGGGATATTGTAAAAATTAGCGATGCTTTGGCCGAAGAATTTAAATAAAAAGATAAAACCCGGAGTCAAGCTGGCTGCTTACACGACATTCAAGATCGGCGGAGCGGCAAGATTTTTGTTTGAACCGGATAGTTTGAAAGAATTACAGGATGCCCTTGTTTTTGCCAGGGATAAACGCCTGCCGGTTCTTATATTGGGCTCAGGCAGCAATATCCTGGTTAGCGGCTCCGGATTGAATGCCTTAGTAATCAAGCTAAGCGGTAAAGATTTTAAAGCCCTGAGCATTAGCGGAGTTTACCTGCAGGCAGGGTCCGGCTTGAAGCTTAACCGGCTGTTAACAACCGCCAAGAATAGGGGCTTATCGGGGTTAGAATTTTTAGCCGGGATCCCCGGGACATTGGGCGGAGCACTTATGGGCAATGCCGGCGCATGGGGTAAGTCAATCGGGGATTTGGTTGAAGAAGTCAGTGTTTTAGATTATAATGGAAAAACTAAGCTGCTCAAGAAAGGCCGGCTTGAGTTTGGCTATCGTAAAACTAATCTGCGTAAATTTATAATTGTCGGAGCTAAACTTAAATTAACCTTGTCTAAGCAGCATGAGATTTCCTTATTGATTAGCCAATTCCTTAAACAGCGAAGCTTAAGCCAGAAGAATAATCTGCCTAATGCCGGCTGTGTTTTTAAGAATGCCGCGCCAGGGCAGCCGGTGGCTTTGGCAAGCGGGAGCCAAACCACGTCCCTCTGGCCTGCCGGAAGGCTTATTGAGGCCTGCGGATTAAAGGGCAAGGCATCCGGCGGAGCGGTTATCTCGTCGAGGCATGCGAACTTTATTTTAAACAGAGGCAAGGCAAAAAGCAAAGATGTTTTATCGCTTATGCGTTTGGCGGCCAGGGAAGTGGAGAGAAGATTTAAGGTGAAGCTGGAGCCGGAGATAAAAATATGGAAGTAAAGGATTACGGCAAAGTAGGGGTTTTGATGGGCGGGCCTTCATCGGAGAGGGAGATCTCCTTAAAGAGCGGTCAGGCCGTATTGTCGGCGCTTTTGGAATCCGGTTTGGATGCCGTAGGGATCGATATAATCACGGATAATGGCCGGGAGAACGGGCGGCTATTAAAAGATCATCGTCTTGATTGTGCATTCATCGCTTTACACGGCCGTTTTGGCGAGGATGGCACGGTTCAGCAGCTACTTGAGGAATTAAATCTTCCCTTTACAGGCTCAGGTGTGGAGGCAAGCTGCCTGGCTATGGATAAGATCGGGTCCCTTGATATATTCAGGAAGCAAGGGCTTTGTGTGCCTAAGTCGCTCTCTCTGGAAATATCAGCTTATCAAAAAAGCCGGGATTTTAAAAATGAATTGGGTTTTCCGGTGGTAGTTAAGCCGGCAAACCACGGCTCAAGCATAGGGTTATCCATCGTGGAAAACGAGGAGGGGATCATTGGGGGAATAGAGCTGGCTTTTCAATTTGACAGGCGCATAATCATTGAGGAGTATATTAAAGGAAGGGAGCTTACCGTCGGCATCCTGGATGAATTGCCCCTGCCGGTAATTGAGATCATCCCGAAGCGCAAGTTTTTCGATTTCGCGGCAAAATATCAGGCCGGGCTTACGGAGTATATTGCACCGGCGCATCTGGAAACGCGTGTCTCCGGAATTGTCCAGGATGCGGCGCTTAGCGCTCACAAGGCCTTGGGATGTTTCGGCTGCTCGCGCGCGGATATTATATTAGGGGAGGACAATCTGCCTTATCTTTTGGAGGTGAATACCATCCCCGGGATGACCGCGACCAGCCTCCTGCCCAAGGCTGCCAAGTGCATAGGCATAGGATTTAATCAACTTTGTCTTAAGCTGCTGGAGCTGGCGTATGAAAAAACGAAGGTTTAAGCTGCCCGTAAAAATAATTTTGATCCTGGCGATAATTTTACTTGCCATATCTTTATTATTAGGATATATTTGGAAAGTCTTAACTACCTCGGATTTTTTCGCGGTTGACCAGATTGTAGTCAGGAACTCCGATGTTTCCTTTGATTATTTAAAAGGCAGGAATATATTCAGCCTGGACCTAAAAGAGGAGGCCCTTAAGGCTCGCCTGGGTTGTCCCGATTGCCGCAAGGTGAGGTTCGCCAGGATATTCCCGAACTGCGTGTTCGTGGATTTTGTAAAAAGAAAACCTCTGGCCCTGGTTAAATTCTACAGGGATTTCGCGATAGATGAGCAGGGGGTGTTATTTTATCTCACGGGCTCTCCGGAGGAAGCCAGGCTGCCGGTAATTTATGGCCTGGAAACAAAAATTTTCAAACCGGCCCCCGGAACAAGGTATTATCGGCCGGAGATAAGTTTGGCTTTAAGTATAATTAGCGAGTTCAAGGCCAATAAGAACCTGCGAGGTTTTACCCTAAAGAGGATCAATGTGTCTAATCCGGAAAGTGCCGGGTTTTTCATGCTTCTTCCTCAACAGGAGCGGCTGGGTTTTGAAGCGCGGACAGGAGGAGATAATATCAGGGCAAAAATGATGATCTTGGGCGGACTGGTCAAGCAGGCATCTAAAGAGTGGGCCAATATAAAATATATAGATCTCAGGTTCAAGGAGCCGGTTATTAAATTGAACGATGCTTTATAATAATTACATTTGCGCGGTAGATATAGGATCGAATAAGATCGCATCCTGCCTTGCCCGGCTTAAAAGGGACCGGATAGAGGATATACTTTTTGAGACGGCTCCTTCTGCTGGGGTAAAAGAAGGAGTGATCGTCGATGCCACGGAGTTGACCGGGTGCTTTACTAAGATCATCAAGAGCCTGAAAAACAAGTCCGGTCTGAAAATAAAATATATACATACCAATTTTTCGGGCAGGGATATTTCCACTAAGCACAGCCATGCGATCATCCCTTTGGCGGAGAGAGGCAATAAAGTAATTACCTCAACCGATATATCCAATGCCAATGA
>JAHFFQ010000145.1 GCA_023247875.1 Candidatus Omnitrophota bacterium
TAAATGTTTATAAATATTCTTTAAACTATCTATAACCGCTTCATTAGTAGTCAAATAACTCATTACGTGAAAAAGTGAAACAGCAACATCAAACTTTTTCGGCAAAACAAAGGAACGGGCACTAGCGGTGTAAAATTGTATCCGGGTTTTTGGTAGTTTCTGGTTTTTAGCTATAGAGATCATTTTGGAAGACCGGTCAATACCCGCTACCTTATATCCCTTGGTTAAAAACCAAGAATCGTGATTCCCGGTTCCGCATCCTATATCGAGCAGCGTTTTACTGCGCTTAGCAGAATATTGCCTGATTAAACGATCTACGTAATCCGCCTCTTTTTTATAGCCCTTCCCTTTATATAAAGTATTATAGTACTGCGCGTATTTAGAAAAATTCTTCATTGCTATAATAGCGATTTCAAGGTTTTTACGACTTTACCGATCTGTCCTTTTGTCAAAGCCAATCCGCTTGGAAGATAGAGTCCGTATTTGTAAGCAGAAGCTGTCCGGGGATATTTTTCTCTCTTGAATAAACCTCTCTTAATAAGGGCTGGCTGGCTATGCAGGCCTTTAAAAAAAGGACGCGTTTCTATCCCGCGTTTTCTTAATCTTTCAATCAGCTCCTTTGCGCATATGCCTGATCCGGGTTTTAATTGTATAGCGTAGACCCAATAAACTGATCTAGCATAAGGTTTTTCGGTTAGAAACCTGACTTGCTTAATTCCGGATAAACCGCTCTTATAATATTGGGCCATTCCCCTTTTAATCCTGATAAATTTCTCAATTTGTTCAAGCCTGGCAACTCCCAGTGCCGCCTGCATGTTAGTCATCCTGAAATTATACCCGACCTCAAGATGATTGAACCGCTCCTCTTGGCCAAAACATAGATTTCTATATGCTTTGGCCCTGCGGCTGTACTTTTCATTATTGGTAACAACCATGCCGCCTTCACCCGCAGTGATAATTTTATTGGCATAGAAACTTGTAGCAGCGATATCCCCCATTGAACCGCATCGCAACCAGTGCCCTCCATTTTTCCCGCTATGGTATTGAGCGCCCTGGGATTCTGCGAAATCCGTTAAAACTTTTAAATTGTATTTCTTCGCTAAATCCAGCACCTTATCCATATTAACCGGATGGCCATAGATATCCACCGCCATAATTACTTTTGTTTTTGAGGTTATCCTCCCCTCAATCTGATCAACATCCATGGTGCAGGTTTCCGGCTCGATATCCACCAGAACAGGTTTTGCTCCCAAACGAAGACAGGCAATAGCGCAGGAAATGATCGTAAAGGAGGGCATAATTACTTCATCCCCCGCCTTTACCCCCAAAGCAAAAAGGGCGGTTTCCAAAGCAGATGTACCATTACAAACCGCAACGCCATATCTTACGCCCACAAAAGAAGCAAATCTCTCTTCGAATTTGCGCACAAAAGGCCCTTCCGAAGAGATCCAACCGGTTTCTACGCATTCTTTTAAATACTTCCCCTCATTACCAGCTAAAGAAAACTCATTAATACGTATCATTTTTTAAATTTAATTTTATCTTTCTTAACCGCTGCGAACCTTATTGGTTGTATTTCCTTAAGGAATGGCCCTTGCTTAACTTCCATCATCTCTCCGTCCTTCAGAAATTCAAATCCATGCCCTCCGAAAGCCAGGAATACCACATCCCCCTGTTTAACAATCCTGCTTTCTACATAATGCTTTTTTGCGTCATAAAAGTCTATTCTTACCTTGCCGCTTCTTATAAAAAGAACCTCCTGGGCAAGCTTAATCTTTCTTAAGGCCGGCCTATGGACATGTGAAGCAATGATATGGCCTTTTAAACATTTCATATAGCCCAGCTGCTGCGAGTATTCATCAGGAACAAAGAACTTCAGGCCATCCTGTTTAAATTTTGCTTTGATTATAAGCGCTAACAGATTCTTCTTGCTCGTTATCCTGATTATATCATTAGCCATAAACGTTTCCTTTACTTGATTTTATTATACCATTTTAACCCCAACATTGCGCGAAATTTTCTCCAGGTATAGGCAAGCCGGAACATGCGCCGCATATTGTAACGGTCTCCGTAATTAAGCGCCCGGATGGCGAAACGTTTAAATTCAAGGTCATCCATTGTTCCCGTGTAATTGTTATTTGGATACCAGAAATCACCGCGCATGAAGTTCTCCCCAAGACGCCCCTGCTCTTTAAGCTCCTTAAAGAATTCGGTCCCGGGATAGGGGGTAAAGATGCTGATAACTACCCAGGTCGGCTTGATCTCGCCGAGAAGCCGCAAAGTTTCTTCCATTTCAGCCTGGGTCTCGGAAGGAAAACCTATGATTATAAATACCCCCCACTCGATCCCCGAAGCTTTGATCAGGGGCACTTTATCGCGAATACCGGCAACGGTAAGATCCTTGCCGATATGCTTCAAAATACGGTCATTGCCGGATTCAATACCGATCTGGATCTCCCGGCAGCCTGCGCGTTTCATTATGGCAAGGAGCTCGGAGTCAATGGTGTTAAGCCGGACAAGGCATACCCATTCAATATCCAGCCGGCTTGAGATAATTTTCTCACACAGCTCGATTGTCCGTTTCCGGTTCACAGTGAAAAGGTCATCCCAAAAAACAAAGGAACGCTGGCCATAGCTCCGATTTAACTGGCTGATCTCCGCAATGATATTGTCAACTCCGCGGAAACGGGTCTTACGCGTTCCCCATACGGCAAAAGCACCGCAAAATTTACAAGGATAAGGGCAGCCGCGCGAGGCAAGAAGATCCTCATTCGAATGGATTCTCTGAAATTTTCCATCACTGCCAAGAACAAACATTGAATCCCGGTCCGGAAAAGGTATAGAATCGAGATCCGCGATAAGCGGACGCGGCGGGGTCCTGACTATCCCGGATGCATCCCGGTACATAATACCCCGGATTTCCTCCAAGCGCGCAGGAGCTCCTTGACGGCCAAGCAGAAAAGAGGCGAGCTCAAACAATGTTTCTTCCCCTTCTCCCAGGACGAGAAAATCAATCGCTTCATTATGGATCAATTCCCGGGTAGAGGTGGTCGCCGCAGGCCCTCCTACGATGACCTTCACATCCGGCAGTTCCTCGCGGATTATTTTGGCAACCACGGCCGTTGATGGTATAGTGACCATCGATGCGGAAATACCGACGATCTCCGGTTGTGCTGTACGCAAGACAATCCGCAAATCATGCCAGATCGGGTTAGCAAGATCA
>JAHFFQ010000026.1 GCA_023247875.1 Candidatus Omnitrophota bacterium
ATCTTTTAGTCAATGGCTCAAGCGGTATTGCCGTGGGCATGGCCACTAATATCCCGCCGCACAATTTAAATGAAGTTTGCGATGCGATAATTTATCTTCTTGACCATCCCGAGGCAGAGATAAAAGACCTGATGCGTTATGTTACAGGCCCGGATTTTCCTACCGGGGGTCTTATCTGCGGAAAAGCCGGGATCAAAGACGCCTATACCACGGGAAGAGGCAAGCTCCTGGTGCGCGCCAGGGCGACCGTGGAGCACCAGAAGAACGGCAAGGACCTGATTGTTTTTACCGAGATCCCTTATCAGGTGCAGAAGTCCGGGATCATTGAGGCCATTGCCGCTTTAGTCGATGATAAAAAAATCGAAGGCATATCCGATGTCCGCGATGAATCCGACAAAGACGGTATGCGCATTGTGGTCGAGCTCAAGCGGGATATTGAGTCGCAGATTGTTTTAAACCAGCTTTTTAAGCATACCCAGTTGGAAAATACCTTTGGCATTATTATGCTGGCTTTGGTGGATAACCGGCCTAAGGTATTAAATTTACGCCAGGTATTAGATTGTTATGTTGAGCATCGCAAGATTGTTATCCGTCGACGCACCCAGTTTGAGCTGGATAAGGCTTTGAGGCGCGCCCATATTTTAGAAGGCTTAAAGATCGCGCTTAAATTTATTGACCGGATCATCAAAGTCATCAAGACCTCCAAGAGTGTTGAGGCGGCCAAGATAAACTTAATGAAGGAGTTTGAGCTTTCCGAGCTTCAGTCGCAGGCCATCCTTGAAATGCAGCTGCAGCGCCTCACTGCTTTGGAGAGGGATAAAATTGACGCGGAGTATGCTGAGCTCTTAAAGAAGATCGAGCTGTGCCGGGCGATTTTAGCTTCGGAGAAGAAGATAGAAGGGATTATTAAGGAGGAGTTGGAGAACCTGAAGAAAAAATACGGCGATTCCCGGCGCACGGATATTGTCAAAGAGGCAGAGGAACTAGAGGTTGAGGATTTTATTGCCGAAGAGGATGTAGTGGTGACAATCAGCCATGGCGGATATATCAAGCGCCTGCCGGTAAGCGCCTACCGTAAGCAAAAACGCGGTGGTACAGGGGCAACTGGAGCGGAGTTAAAAGAGGAGGATTTTAGCGAACATCTTTTTGTGGCTTCTACCAAGGACTACCTTTTGATTTTTACAGATAAAGGGCAGGTGCATTGGTTAAAAGTTTATGAAATACCTCAAGCCAGCCGTATTTCCAAAGGCAAGGCAATCGTTAACCTGGTGCAGATGGAGCAGGCGGCTAAGGTCAGCTCAACTATTCCGGTCAAGGAGTTTTCCCCGGACAAATATCTGGTAATGGTAACCAAGCTTGGACAGGTCAAGAAGACAAAATTGGAGGCTTACAGTAACCCGCGCAAGGGCGGGATCATCGGGATTACATTAGATAAGGATGACGCGTTGATCGGCGTGGAGATGACCGATGGGAAGCAGGAGCTGCTTATCGGGACCAGGCAGGGTAAGGCCATAAGATTTTCCGAGGAAAATGTGCGCGATATGGGCAGGGGAGCGCATGGGGTGCGGGCGATATCCCTGGCCAAAAAAGATGAAGTTATTGATATGGTTGTCCCGCAGAAGGATTCTACGATACTTACGGTTACGGCATTGGGCTTTGCAAAACGCACCACCATTGATGAGTATCGCCTGACCAGCCGCGGCGGTAAAGGGGTGATCAATATCAAGGTTACGGATAAGAACGGCGAAGCGGTAAATTTAAAGACCGTCAATGATAATGACGAACTTATGGTCATCACTCAAAACGGCATATTCTTGCGTTGTGCCATAAAGGATATCCGGGAAACCGGCCGTTCAGCGCAAGGCGTACGGTTGATCAAGCTGCAGGATAAGGACCGGGTTTCCTGTGTTGCCCCGGTAATTGCCGAGGAGGAAGAGTAGATTCCGACCCTGTCGTCTAGCCTGGTCTAGGACAAGAGCTTTTCAAGCTCTCGACACGGGTTCAAATCCCGTCAGGGTCACTAATTGAAGGTGTTATTGTGTGCGGAATAGTCGGATACATAGGTGAGAGGCCAGCGCAAGATATACTCTTGGCTGGCCTTAAACGTCTGGAGTACCGCGGTTATGATTCCAGCGGTATAGCCGTTATTCTTCCCGGCAAAAACACCCCTTCTGTCAGAAAGTCTCCCGGTAAGATCAAGGCCCTGGATAAGTTGCTTAAATCAAAACCCCTTGCAGGTTCGGTAGGTATTGCGCATACCCGTTGGGCCACCCACGGTGCGCCTACTCAAAATAATGCCCATCCGCATATTGACTGTGAAAATGAAATAGCGCTCGTGCATAACGGAATAATTGAAAACTACGAGCCCCTTAAAGCCCAGTTGCTTAAAGAGGGGCATGTCTTCCGCAGTCAGACCGATACCGAAGTTATCGTGCATCTGATCGAGAAGTTTTATAAAAATATCCCGTTAGAAGAGGCGGTGCGCAAGGCCCTGAAATTAGTCACCGGTTCTTTTGCCATTGCGGTTATCGCCAAGCAGGAGCCGGATAAACTTGTGGGTGCGCGTTCAGGCAGTCCTTTGATCATCGGTATCGGCCAAAGGGAGAACTTGCTTGCCTCGGATGCCCCGGCGATCCTTGAACACACCAAAGATATAATTTTTCTGGATGAGAATGAAGTGGCGGTCTTAAGCAAAAACAGCTGCAAAATAATAGATCTTAACGGCAGGCTAGTGACCAGGGAGACAAGGCGGATCAACTGGGATATTGAGCAGGCGCAGAAACAGGGGTATAAGCATTTTATGCTCAAGGAAATCAATGAGCAGCCCAAGATCATTGAAAACCTGCTTGACCTGAGAATACAGAAAGATAACGGCATTCTTTTCCAGGAGCAGGATATCCCGCTTGAGAAGTTGAAGAGCATAAAGAGTATTTTTATCGTTGCCTGCGGCACAGCTTATCACGCGGGACTGGTAGGCAAATATGCCTTAGAGTCCCTCTGTAAGATACCCACATATATAGATGTTTCAAGCGAATTCCGTTACCGGGACCTGCTTATTGATAAGGATACCCTGGTATTGGCGATCAGCCAGTCCGGAGAGACCGCGGACACCTTGGCAGGGGTCAGGGAGGCTAAAAAGCTGGGCGCTTCGGTAATTTCTATATGCAATGTCCTGGGTTCAACCTTAACCCGCGAATCAAACGGGGTAATGTATACCCACGCCGGACCGGAGATCGGGGTTGCATCCACCAAGGCCTATACCGCGCAGCTGGCCGCAATTTATTTATTTGCTTTTTATCTGGCAGAGGTGCGCGATATAATCCCCCAAAATAAAATAAATAAATTACTTGAAGAATTAAGAGCTATACCCAAGAAGCAGGGGGCGGTCCTTAAAGAGCAGGATGCTATTGCCAGGCTTTCCCGCAGGCATTCGCATTTTGGCTCGTTTTTGTATTTAGGCAGGAATATAAATTATCCGTCGGCTTTGGAGGGGGCGCTTAAATTAAAAGAAATTTCATATATCCCAGCGGAAGGTTACGCGGCCGGAGAGATGAAGCATGGGCCAATTGCCTTAATTGATGAATACCGCGCCGTGGTTTGTATTGCCCCGGCGTCAAAGGTTTATGAGAAGATGATTTCTAACATCCAGGAGATCCGCTCCCGGTGCGGCAAGATCATTGCCATTGCCACCGAAGGAGACGCTAATATCAAGGAACTGACCGCAGAAGTAATTTATATCCCTAAATGCGAGGAGCTGTTTTCCCCTCTCCTGGTAGTATTGCCGCTGCAGTTATTGGCATACCACATTGCGGTAAAACGCGGATGCGACGTGGATCAACCGCGCAACCTCGCTAAATCAGTAACCGTGGAATAATGTTCTACATTGTGGCCACACCGGTAGGTAATTTAAAAGACATAACTTTACGGGCAATCGAGGTTTTAAAAAACGTGGATTTAATTGCCTGCGAAGATACCCGCCACACTAAGATCCTGCTCCAGCATTACGGTATCAAAACTCCCACCACAAGTTTTTATCAGCATAACAGATTCAGCAAAGGCGGGTATATTATCGGCCTGCTGCAGGAAGGTAAAAATGTTGCGCTTGTGTCTGATGCCGGAACGCCCGGAATACTTGATCCCGGCTATAGCCTGATTAATCTGGCGATAAAGAATAAACTGGAGATGACTTTTATCCCCGGAGCCGCGGCTTTTATAAATGCGCTGGTACTCTCCGGAAAGCCAGCGCATGAATTTTTCTTTGCCGGGTTTCTTGCGAATCGCTCCCAGGCGCGCAAAAATCAACTGGAAAAATTAAAACAACTCAATTGCACCCTAGTTTTTTATGAATCCTGCCACAGGATTTTGACCAGCTTGGAAGATATCCAAACTGTCTTTGGCGATAAAGAGGTGGTAGTAGCCAGAGAGCTTACCAAAAAGTTTGAAGAGGTCAAGCGTGCTAGCGCAAAAGCCATTCTTGAATCCCTCAAGCATCAAAAACCCCGCGGCGAATTCGTAGTGATCATCTAAGAAACCGCTTTCTTTTTACCCCCCCAATACCCTTGTCAGCGCTTACCTATAATATATACTTTTTATAACACGGCTGATAGACCGCATCTTAAAATCAAGCTCAAAACATGGGACGCAAATTCAGGAAAACTATATCCTTATTTTTATCTTTCTGCCTTCTCTTTACTCAGACAGGCCTCGCCCAGGTTGCCGGGGAGCTGGATCTTTCTAATCATTTTGCCAGGCTAGGCAGCGCCTTCCTCCAGCCGGACACCTTCCGTCCCCTGCATCTAAGGTATCTCTCATATGACCGCCTAGCCAACAGCTTTAACCTGCTCCTGGATAAAGGAGACTCCCTCAAGGCTGTCCCAAAGGGGACGCTCCCCCAGGGGACACCCTCTCAAGACAAACTTAAACAAGAGACAAGAGAACTCCTCAACTACTTCTTCATCGGCATCTCCCTGCCTAACTCCAGCTTCTGGGTAAACTTAAGGCCTGATTCACCGGATAACATCATAGACCCCGAGCTTGCCCAGACAGACATCGGCAAGGTCTTCCTGGAGGCAGACCTTAACCTGAAGAAGGATACAGCTCAAGCTACCTCACCCTCTACTCCTGAAGGCAAGGAATACTGGGATAAGCTATACAAGAAGGCAGGAGAGCTCTATGGCTCTGACAACATCACCATCCCCACCCTCACCCGGCCCTGGATAGTCCCGGATGAGATCATTATCAGGGAATCCTCTGACAATGCCTACATCTACAAGGCTACCCTCAAGGTCTGCTTAGAGCAGGACTACCTCAAAACCACCTCCAATGCCATTACCTCTACCACAGACTACACCTTAAAGGATGAACGCTCCAAAGCCTTAAATGCATACTCTACCCAGCTGATCAAGGAACTCATCATCCCCAAGCTCACTAAAGAGGTCAACTCCTCTAAGCGCTATGCCTCCCTACGGCAGGTCTACTACTCCCTAATATTAGCCCAGTGGTTTAAGACCAAGTTCTACGGTCAATCCGGCACCTACAGCTACCTCATAGATCGACATAACCTCCAGGGATTAACCTCCCAAACCCCCTGGGACAAGGACACCTACTTCCAGGCCTACAAGCAATCCTTTGCTCAAGGCGAGTACAACATCAAAGAGCCCGTATATACCCCTTCCGGACAGACTATCAGGAGCTACATGAGCGGGGGGATAGCGTTTGGTACGGAAATAGGTGGAGCGATTAGTGCCGGTAGCGTGATTACCCAAAGAAGCTCTGTAGCATCTAGAGACATCCCTTATTTAAAATATTCGCAAGCCAACGGAGGTACGCTAGACAGTCCTTTTGAGGTTAAAATAGAAGAAGATAATGCGCCTACGGTTGGCCAGATAGCTAAAGCTAGTTCGTCGATTGGTTTGCCGGAGGAGAAGATAGAATTAAGAATTTATCAAAATAGCGATGAAGCAAAAGCAGTTCTCAGGATTTTTGGTTCCTCTAATGCGGTGTTCGAAGTGGTAAAAAATCTTTATAATATTAATATAGTATCCAGTGACGTAGTGAAGGTAATTGTTGAAAACCTTCCCGCTAAGGCGAGGCAAAAAGCAATACTAAAAGTGAGCGTGTTGTTAAGGCAAGAGGTAAACAAAATCAGAGAATTGAGCTTTGTTATTTATGCCCCAAACTATGGGAGAACAAGCCTTGATGAAGAAAGGAATTTGCCTTTATTATCAGCCATTAGCGATCAAGTTATTAAATTCGCGGGATTATATAAAACTAATGTTCAGGGATGGTCAGGCGAGAAGACAATTACTTTAGTTGCCGCAGAATTTGTTGATGGGGATAATTTATATGATATCTGGCAGAAAGGTAACTTGGATTTACAGGCATCGATTTTATTGCAAAGAAAGGCAGTTGCGGCTTTCTTCGATATATGGGCAAAAAGTCATGGCAGGATGTTTATTGCTGACGTTAGCTTAGGCCAAGTTGTGCGGCGTTTAAGCGATGGAGCAGTGAAAATCGTAGACACCGGTTTTCTGCGCAAGGTAGAAGCGCCGAATAAGTTAAGTCCCGCCAAGATTATGGGGTATTTTGAGGGAGTTTTTGTACCCCCTATTCCAGGAATGGAGCAAAGCCGTTGGGTATGGTCAGATATGAAGGATAAGACCGAGTTTTTTCAGGGCATTGTTGACGCCTTGGGATTGGTAGAGGGGATAGATTTTTTAAGAGAGGCCAAGAAAGGTCTTAATAGTTTAATAGCTGAACATAAAGCAATAACCGCAATGAGTGAGGCCATAGATGATTACTTAGAAAGCGGGATTAAGAAACATAATCTTTTTGTAGCTGGTGAATTTTGGGGAAATCCGCTTAAGGCAAAAGAAGAAAAGCAGCTTTTAGCCACTCCAGAACGATTTAATCCCCCACATCTTAAAGCGCTATATGACAATAAAGATAGTGTTTTTAAAGATCGTGATTCTCTTAATGCGGAAATTTCGTTTAATCCGGGTATCTTTAATGACATCGCTGCTTCTCTGGAACCACTAAAAAATAAATTCAATGAACCGCCGGATGGAAGCGAAATAAAAGGTTCTTCTCCTGTTTCAGAAACGCAGACCACCGCCGGCTCGCCGATACTAGATGAAGAAATAACCCGCAGTAATAATGGGAAGATTTTTTCTGATGATTTTAGAAATGTGCTATTTAAGGAATCTATGGGGGGAAACGCAGGGCGCAATCGCGCGGCAGTAAACGGCTTGGCCGATAAATCCGGAAGGATAATCATATTTGGTAATTTACAAAACTTCCCTCAAGAAATCCAGAAAAAATATCATGAGAGCGAGTATTACCAGTTTACCATTCTTGTGACTTTTGGCAGGGGATTTGGAAGGGGAATAACAGAATACGCTTTATTTATTGAAGATCAACCTTTGCTTGGCGAGCCAATGCCTGAAACCGCAAGAGCCGCATTGCAAGAGAGCGTCGATACGGCTAACCAAAAGATAAGCAGCAGTGTTTCTCCTAAGGACTCAAGCGCCAGCGCCGCCGGCTCGCCGGCTGCGAAGGAGCCCATTTTTAATTCGCCGTCCACGCAGATACCGAACCGGGAAGATATTGAGAAGAAGAGTGCAGAGAGGTACGCTAAATGGAAGAGCGAATTGCGCGGGAGAATAGAAAAAGCAAAGACTATTTTAATCTGGGCCCCGCATTCTTATGGCGGAATAACATTAGGTGATGTAGCCACCACCATGCCAATACTTATTAAATCTATTCTTGCTTCGGGCGCAAAAATTGAAGAGATAAGAGTAAGGTGCGATTCTTACCCGGAATTGATAACGGCGATAGGAGATAAGAGAATCACATTAGCTGGGAAGCAGGAGACAATCGAAGGAGCAAATTTGACTTATGCTCCGGATTTGGTTATGGATTTTACCTCTTCGATTAGCGAGAGAACAGGGTTCGATAATACAATATATTTTCCTTGGGGTGAAATAGGGTTATCTCTTGGGCGTTATGCGGGCATGCGCTTTGTCTTAGAAAGCGCGGGGTTAAAAGTTCCTGCCCCCGATGAACCAATTCTTGAGAGAGGAAGAAAAGATAGAAAAAACGGAGCGACTGTTTTTGTTAACCCTCACGGCGACACCATTGATATTAATAACATAGAGGCGTGGAGTAAATTAATTTCTGACCTTATAACCTTTGGTTATAAGGTCATTCTTAATGAAGGTAAGGAAAACAAAGAGCAAGATATTCGTAGGACCAAGTCAATCCTAAGCGCGGTTGGTGAATTAGGCCAAACCCCTGAAACGTTTCATGGTGCGATAGATGATTTATTAAAGGCTCTTTCTGTAGTTGATGCAGTGGTAACCGTAGATACCGGAGTTTTTCATGTGGCGCGCCTTTTTGCTCTTCCCACTGTTGTTTTTACTGGTGATGCTTCAAATGGATGGGTGCCCAATGGAACAGGATGGAGTTCAAGGGATAGAATAGGAGATGATAAGTTACTTAAGACAATTAAGCTATCCGAATTTAACGATCCTTCCGTTGTCTTGGATTTTATACAAGATAAATCCGGCGTCAGCTCCCCGGTGGCGGTGAAAGATATCGGCGGTATTGATATGCGGTCGCTGCCTAAGTATACGAAGGTAGAAAAGATAGCGACAGGGCGTTCTTCAGCGAAACAGGGACAGCCCCTTGCAGGGACAGCCCCTGTTTCTGATAAGGAATGGCTGGAGATAGAGAGGATGGCAAATTCAGGGATAGCCCCTTCCTGTGAACGTATAAGAGAATACCTTTTGTCCTTGAGAGACCCAAATAGTCAAATAGATAAGGTGCTCGCCTGTATTGCGGATATTTTAAGGAGAGAGGAGGAGCAGGCCTGCGCCACGGAATCATCCTTAAAAGAGATACTGGTTCTGCTTGAATCGGGCAAGCCGGTAAATGAATTAAGGCTGGCATTAATAAAAATACAGGTTTTTGCTAAAGAGCCGCAATTGATAGCTCAATAAAAGGGGCGTTTACCTTCCCAAAAGGTTTATCAGCCAAAAAGAAGGTCCCTATTAAGCGCCCCTTTTTATTTGTGATCTCCAGGGGAGGAGCGGAAAATAAATGCCCTTGACAGGGCGCCTTTTGGATGCTATATTTATATCAATAAATTAACCCTTTAAGCTGGCTCTTGAGAAGCTGGCAAGGAAATAAAAAATGAATACCGTAAACAAAAAATCAAGGCTCTTAGGCAAAACCTAAGGGCCTTTTTTGTGGGGTTAAAATGAGAGAAAAAGCCAAGATATTGGATAAAGAGGCGATCAGCAGGGCGGTAATGCGCATTGCCCACGAAATCATCGAGAAAAATAGCGGCACGGATGCGCTCTGTCTGGTAGGCATAAGGAACCGCGGAGTATACATTGCCCGGCGCATTGCCGGATGCATAAAAAAGATTGAAGACAGGGACATCCCCGTGGGCGCCCTGGATATTACGCTTTACCGAGATGATCTGGCGCTGGCTTCAGGACAGCCGACAGTGCGCAAGACCGAGATAGATTTTGATATTAACGATAAGAAGCTGGTTTTAGTTGACGATGTGCTTTACACCGGAAGGACCATCCGTGCAGCCCTGGATGCCTTAATAGATTTTGGTCGGCCAAACTCCATCCAGCTGGCGGTTCTGGTGGATCGCGGCCATCGCGAGCTGCCGATCCGGGCGGATTTTGTAGGAAAAAATATCCCTACCTCTAAAAAAGAGGCCGTAGAAGTACGTTTAGAGGAAAGCGATAATACTGAAGAAGTAGCGATTATGGAGAAGGATTAGATGTCCTGGATGAGGAAAGATTTACTGGGCTTGGAGTATCTTACGAGGGAAGAAATAGAGCTGATCCTGGATACTGCGGATTCTTTTAAAGAGGTTTCTACCCGCGAGATCAAAAAAGTCCCGGCCCTGCGCGGCAAGACCGCGGTAAATCTTTTCTACGAGCCCTCAACCAGGACAAGGGTTTCATTTGAGGTGGCGGCAAAAAGATTATCCGCGGACGTAATTAATATTGCTACCGAAACTTCCAGCGTCCGCAAGGGGGAGACCCTGATTGACACGGGGAAAAATATCCAGGCGTTAAAAGCCGATATAATCATTATGCGGCATAATTGTTCGGGCGCAGCGAATATGCTTGCCCGTGCATTGGATATCAGTGTGGTAAATGCAGGTGATGGCTGGCATGAGCATCCCACGCAGGCCTTGCTTGATATTTTCACGCTGAAAGAAAAGCTGGGGAAGATAAAAGGCTTAAATGTAACTATTGTAGGTGATATCGCGCATTCCCGGGTTGCCCGCTCCAACATCTGGGGCCTGACGAAGTTAGGAGCCAAAGTCACGGTGTGCGCTCCCGAGATGCTGCTCCCGGTTGGGATAGAGAAAACCGGGGTGAAAACCTCCAGCAATATAGATGAGGCCCTCAAAAACGCCGACGCGGTGAATGTCTTAAGGATGCAGTTTGAGCGTGATGAAGGCGCGGCATTCCCGGAGCAGCTGGATTATTTTAAGAGGTTCGGTATCACCGGCGAGAGATTAGCTAAAGCCAAAAAGGATATAGTGGTTATGCACCCCGGCCCGATCAACCGGGGGATTGAGATGTCCAGCGAGGTGGCGGATGGGGCAAATTCGGTGATCTTGGAACAAGTAACCAACGGTATTGCCGTAAGAATGGCGGTTTTATTCCTGGTCGCCCAGGCAAGGGAAGCAAAAGCATGAGTATACTGATCAAAGGCGCAAGGGTAATTGACCCGGCAAACAAAATTGACGCCCTGCTGGATATTTTAATCGAAGACAACAAAATATCTAAGGTTGCCAAAAACATCAAAGCGCAGGCGGAGAATACAATTGATGCATCGGGGAAGATCGCTGCCCCTGGGATCATTGATATGCACGTGCACCTGCGCCAGCCCGGCAGGGAGGACAAAGAGACAGTGGTTACTGCCACAGCTAGCGCTGCCAAAGGCGGGGTAACCACCGTTTTAGCCATGCCGAATACTAATCCGGCTATGGATTGCGCAGAGAGCATTGAGCTGTTAAAAGGAATAATCAAAAAAGACGCCAAAATAAATGTGCTTATCTGCGGGACCATTACCAAGGCACGCCTGGGCAAAGAATTAAGTGAGATTGCCGCGTTAAAGAAAAGTGGGGCTATTGCTATATCAGATGATGGCTGTTCGGTAGACAGTGATGAGTTGACGCTAGAGGCATTTAATAAAGCAAAACAGTCCGGAATCCTGACTATCTGTCATTCTGAGGATAAAAAACTTTCCGGCAAAGGGGTAATTAACCTGGGTTTTAATTCTACGCGCCTGGGCCTGCGCGGCATATCCAATGAATCAGAGTATAAAAGAATAGAGCGGGATATTGAATTGGCGGAAAAAGCTCAAGCGCCTGTACATATCGCCCATGTGAGCTGCCGGGAATCGGTAGAAATAATCGCCAAAGCCAAGAAAAAGGGTATCAAGGTAACCTGCGAAACCGCCCCGCATTATTTTTCTCTTACCGAAGATGCTCTTTTAGGGTATGATACGAACATGAAGATGAATCCGCCATTAAGAAGCAAGGAGGACCTTGCGGCGATAAAAGAGGGATTAAAAGATGGGATTATTGACGCGATCGCTTCCGACCATGCCCCGCATACGGAAAATGAAAAGGATATCGAGTTTGAGCGCGCGGAGTTCGGGGTGATCGGCTTAGAAACCGAGTTAGCCGTGGCTGTAACCGAGCTGGTTCATTCTAAAATATTGGACTGGGGAGAATTGGTTGAGAGGTTCTCGGTCAACCCTGCCAGGATTTTAGGTATAGACAAAGGGACTTTAAGCGAGGGCAAGGTAGCCGATATAGTGGTTATCTCTCCCGCAGAAGAATGGCAGGTCAGTAAAGGCGGGCTGATCTCAAAATCCAAAAACTGCGCGTTTCTTGGCCGAACTTTAAAAGGCGCGGTAGATTATACGATCTGTAACGGGAAAATAGTTTATAAAAGGTAAAAGATGGAATTTATTGCCGATTTTCATATCCACTCAAAATACTCCCGGGCAACCAGCCGGGATATGGATATTAAACACCTGGCAGAATGGGCACAATTAAAAGGCATTACTTTAATGGGCACCGGAGATTTTACACACCATCTCTGGCTGGAGGAATTAAAGCATAATTTAGAGGATTGCGGAAACGGCCTCTTTAAGCACGCCGGAATTTATTTTATGCTCACCGCAGAGGTAAGCAGTATTTATTCCAAAGGCGGGCGCACCTACCGTATCCATAATTTGATTTTTAGCCCTTCATTTAAAAGCGTAGACAAGATAAATGAGCGGTTAAGCAGGATCGGTAACCTGGCCAGCGACGGCCGTCCGATATTGGGTTTAGACGCGGCGGAGTTGGCGCGCAT
>JAHFFQ010000175.1:0-10091 GCA_023247875.1 Candidatus Omnitrophota bacterium
TAATCAGCCGGCCCTATACCCAGCGCTACCAGCGAAAGATAAAGAGCGGCTGTCCCTGAAGACATGCCTAGCGCAAACGGAACACCGAAATAAGAGGCACATTTCGCCTCAAATTCTTTTTGATAGATTTCAAATTCGTAAACATCCCTTAACTTCAATACTTTTTCCAGCTCATCCAGGATTTCGTCGAAGAAAAGCGCGTTTTCCGCGGAAAAATTATCGTAACTGATTTTCATTAAACCACGGTTGATGTTTTTTGCGCGCGCTTTCAATAAGCTGACGCTATGAGATAATCTTTTAAAATAAACAGGGATCATATCAGTATTTTTGCTTCCAACTTATTTTAAAATAATTATTGCACAAAACTATCGGGAAAGTCTTCTTTTATTAACTTATAGAAGTAGAGTACCCATGCCGAAAAGGAGACCAGGGGATCTTTGAAAAAGTTAGTACAATATAAATTGAATTCGTTATCTTTTCTGAGGTATTTTGACTTATAATCGTTTACCATCTCCTTTATTGTGGGAAGATTATCCAAAGGGTTATTTCTACAGAAAAAACAATATTTTAATATATATTTCATAAACCAGCAAAATAAATAAACCAGGAAAATCATGCCATCTTCTACCGGGGAAAGGAAAAATACGCCTTTTCGATACTGATACTCAAACGGGGTAAAATCCTTTCCGGTATAAATATAATAATTAAATAGCGGCCGGCTTATCCCCAACCGCATATCCATCCATATACTGCCGCTCATTTTAATGTTCATTTCAAGTAATTTAGGAGTCTCGTTTCGTGAGTCAACTCTGAATTGCACGTTTGTAAAACCCTGGAATTTTAAACTTTTGAGCAAGCCGATTATCTCACCTAAATTCTTATGTGGCTCTATTAATTCATGGGCGCCCATGCGCACATAAAATATCCTTCTATCCGGTCTTTGCAGTCTGTAACAAAGATTGGCTACGGGATCACTGTCCTTATCCATATACACATTCATCATAATCATTTTTGTGCTGGGGATATATTCTTGAACCAGCATTTCGTTGGATTTTGCGATACAACTTTTATATCTGGTAAATAATTCTTTCGCATCGGCGCATTTGCGAATCCCTGAACTCCCCATACCGAAACGGGGCTTGATAATCACGGGAAACTCCAGCTCCGAGATAATTTTATCGAAAGAATCTTCTTTAAGCAAATTGGTCTTAGGGCAGGCCACTCCTGATTTTTCGGCGAGAGAGGTGATTGTAAGCTTGTCCATCATAAATAAGAACTTGGAATATTCAGGCACCGGTACTTCGATGCCTGAGTCTTTAAATCTCTGTATATTCTTTGAAAAAAGGTACACTGACGGATCATTGGTCGGATAAATCAGGTTTATGGATTTACGCTTACAGATAGCCAGGATTTGAGTTAAGAATCTCTCTTCTTTTTCCGTATTGTCTTTACAGTAAAAACTGCGGCCCCAATCTCCGGAAGGGTTTTCTACAAAAAAAACCTCATTCACATAACGCGAATAAGAAGCTGGGCAGCTAAGCTTAGAGAAGAAAGATCCGGAATAAACACACACATAGATCTTATCGCAAAATTCCTTTAGGCATTGAATAACAGCGTAGGCGGAAGGACTATAGGGATCTGGGAGTAGAAGATTAAATTTCATGCTGGTTTAAGCCGGGGGTTCACGTTATTCGAGCAACAAATCATATAGCTCTCTTACTTTAACCAGGAATTGGGCATCGAACCGTAAATCACGGTTTCTTGGACGCGGAAAATCTATATCGATAATTTTCTTAATCTTTGCCGGGCGCTTAGTTAAAACAACGATCCTGTCCGATAAAAATACGGCGTCTGAAATATTATGCGTCACAAGCACGGTTGTCGCCTTATTTTGAGCCCAGAGCGCCAGTAATAATTCATTCATTTTCTGGCGTGTTACTTCATCGAGATGGCTGAATGGCTCATCCATAAGCAGCACCTTGGGCGTAACACTAAATGTCCTTGCGATAGATACACAAACCCTCATGCCTCCGGATAATTCCGAAGGAAAGAACCCCTTGAAATTCGTCAGGCCCACGGAATCCATAATATCAGATATTATCTTCTTACTTGCGTTATCCTGTGGCCCACAGATTTCTCTGGGTAATCTAACATTATCGTACGCACAGCGCCACGGCAGAAGCGACGACTCCTGAAAAACAAATCCCAGCCTGTGATGCTTTAAAGCCAGGTTAGGAGGCAAATCTCCTATCCTGACTTCCCCAAAGCTGGGCTCCAGTAATCCCCCTATGATTTTTAAAAACGTGGTTTTCCCGCACCCGGTTAAACCTACCACAGAAACGAATTGGCCTTCTTCTATATCCAAAGAAATATCATCGAGCGCGCAAAGTGCTTCTCCATTCTTTAAGTAGGTTTTTTTCAGGCCCTGGACTCTTATATCCTTTTTCATTTCTTGGGAAGAAAATCATTAGTATAGCAGGTCTTGACGTCTAGCTCTTTGTCAATTTCTCCCGAATCAAGTAATATCTCCAACGCCAGATTCCATTTTTCATCGGTCTGGTGAAATAACCCAAACTTTTCCGTATCTTTGTTGATAATCTTAGGCAGTATCCCTGCCAGGCCTTTTGATATATACTTAGGGTCGGCTGTCGGATTGTACTTTAATATGATGTCCTCGGCTTCCCTTGGATGCTTAAGCGCATATTCCCAACCTTTTACAGTAGCCCTCATAAAAGCCCTGACTAATTCAGGGTTGTTTTTTACGGAATCATCGCTCACCACGATATTAACGCCATACGTATCCATCCCATAATCATCAAAATTCAGAACTACCGGCGTAAGGCCCGCCACTTCCACAAGCACCGGCGTATGATAAATAGCCGAAGTACAGCAATCAACTTTTTTCGCTATTAACAAAGGAGCCGTTGCTGTGGTCATCAATTCCACCACCTCTTTTCTGTTTAAATGTTGCCGCTTCATGAATGCCTTATATGTAGTTTCATTCACTGATGCCGGAGGAATTGCTATTGTCTTGCCCTTAAGGTCAGCGGGTTTTCTAACCGGGTTCCCTTCCAAGCTCACTATACATGAAGAAAGCGATTGAGTCACTACCCCTACTGAAATTACAGGTACGCCTTTTAAACGCGCCTGCATAGTAGAAAACACGCCTGTGGAAGCGGCAAACCCTTTATTTTGCCCTATCATTTCCACATTATCATTCGCGCTCATCCCTCCCCCGAAGGAAACATCCAACCCTTCCTCTTTGTAGAATCCTTTACTTTGGGCGACAAAAGCTCCTGCGTCTAATATGGGAGCCCGGCTAGTTACACAAAGGAAAGTGACTTTTGTCAACTTTTCCTGGGCAGCAAAAGCTCCGGATGAATGCATTACAGAAAGCATAAAGATACTTAACCCGCACATTGCCAGCCATTTTCCTGTATTTCTGTTAAGATTACCCATACGTACTCCTTTCTTTGATTGTACTACTCCATTTCCTTCCAATATAATACCTTGCGCTCGGCTAATACTAAAAGAGAATAAAAGAAAATTACTATCGCTCCCAATACTATAAGAGAGGCAAAACAAATGGTTGTATTCATTTGATGCGAGCCTGCCAGGATTAAATGCCCCAAACCGGTATGTGAGCTGGTAAATTCACCGACGATCGCGCCATAAGAGGCAAATACCAGGCCGGTTTTTAGACCCGCAAAAAAATACGGCATGGCAGAAGGTACATATAGCTTGAAGAATATCTGATGGGGTTTGGCGCACAGCGACTTAAAAATGTCCAGCCTGTCTTTTGACGCATTATTCAAACCGGTTAATAAATTAATCATTATGGGGAAAAATGACGTAAGAGCGCTGATGCTGATTTTTAATAAAATCCCGAACCCCAGCCAAATTAAGAGAATAGGGGCAAAGGCGATTTTTGGGAATATCTGGCTTAAGAGAATAAACGGCATGAGGATTTTTTTAACCAGCGGGATGTAAAAAATCGCTATAGCCAATAAAGTGCCTGTTGATACGCCCAAGAGGAAACCTAAAATAATTTCTTCGGCTGTAACTAAGCCATTAAAAAACAAGATGGTTCTGGAGCGAAACAACTCTTGCAAAACCTGCGATGGGAGAGGGATAAGAAAGGAGGGGGTATGCTTAACCCGCAGGATAATTTCCAGGCAAAAAATGACCAAAAGCGGACAAATCAGGAAATAAAACAGCTTTTCCAGAAATGTAGAATCCCGCAAATCATCCTTATTGGAACTCAACATTATGGGTACCTATCTTAATTGCACCTAAAACGTTTATAGCCCCTCATATGATAATGCTTTTGTATCAAATTACCATACGCATAAACGCTTGTCAATAATCAAGGTTGGACTTAGAAACTGATAATATAAATAGCCGGGAGAATAAAAGAACTGCCGGAAATAAATAATAGCAGGGCGATAGCTGCTAATAACACCCATAGCGGCAACAAGATCCATTTTTTCTGATGCAACAGCTCTTGAAATAGAAAAATTACCAGGCCCGGAATTGTCCGGCGAGATACTTTTTTCTTCGCTGTTTCATTGTCCTTAGACATTCAAACCCACCTATTGGTTAACCTTCAAGAGATTGTTTTCATAAATCACAGAAGATAAAACTGCTGCAATTTTCTCATGCCCTTTTGCCGACATATGAATAGGATCTATAGCCATAGTGCTGTCTTGCGAAAACATAATACTTTTCTCCAGATCTACTAGTATCAGGTTGTTGTCTTTAGCTTCTTTTACCAGGATACCGTTAAGTTTGTTAATATCTGCACTTATGCGTTTTGGTTCTAAGCTGAGGCCTTTTTCAAACATGCTCTTCCTGTTTCGCCAGTCTCCAAGATAATAATAACAGCAGCTCAAATAATAGTAAGAATCATTTTGTTCGGGGTCTGCTTCAATGGCTTTTTTAAAATAAGCCACTGCCTCTAAAAACCGTTTATTATTGAATTCTTTCTTACCCATATCGGTATATTTACGAGAAATCCCCTCTCTTTCTGGATCGGCCCTCTCCAAAGAGGGCAACTTATAAACGGAGGTCAGCAGCACGATTTCCGATTTGTTCTCCCTCCCTATATTGATTAAAGCTTTAACATTCTTGGCAAAATCAGGATCATCAACTCTCCTTACAGGCACATCACGCCGAAAATACCTGTATTTATCAAACAAACCAAGCAGCTTGCGAGATAATAAATTAACAAAGTTAGACTTTGTTAGAAAATTCTGTAGATATATTTTACGCGCATCTTTAGGAATCGCGAATTCATCTTTATCGGATCGGGTACTGGTATAAAAGAAGCGGAATCTGTCCACATCATTCACTCCATATGCTAAAATCAGCAAGTCTATTTTAAGTGCCTTAAGCTTCTTCTCTTTGTAAAACTGGAGTCCTTGCCACGAAGAAAACCCTATTTGCCCAGCATTGATGACGTTTATTTGGATACCTGGATATTTCTTGGCCAGTAATTTTTGGAGGACGTATGAGTATGTCTGGTTATCTGCAACTCCCCACCCAAAAGTTGAGGATGGGCCGAGTATTAGGATAGTTTTTGCTGCTACAGGGATACTTGAAAAAGGCTTACTCCGCAATCCGCACTCATTCGTTCTTAACCGAACGCCGAGAAAATACCCATTAAAATCTTTTTTCTGGCGCCAACCTAAAAGCCTGTCGGCGACAAGGACGCACCTGGTCTTGTCAAGCGGATCGCCGTATTTTCTTATCCAGCGGGAGGCTATTAATTCCAACGCAGTAAACCATACAACAAAGGAAATAATTACGGCGGTTAGAAGAAAAGGCGGCTTTTTCAATATTTTATTTATCTTCCAGCAATTTATTCAATCGGCTTCTTTGGCCATTCGCAACATATTCTTCGATAAGGATACAGGCATCAGCTACTTTATCTTGGAATAAATATGTCATTTTCATGCAAAAATTTTCGTATGGACGGAAGCTTAGGTATATCCAGAAAGCCATAATATTATATAAAACAAAGGGGTAGCAGTCATACTGCATTTTCTGGTCCATCAAAGAACCCTTGACATTCGGATTAGGCAAAATACCAAGTTCGTAGAGGTAGCGGCCCGTGGTCCTCTCTTTCGAAGACATAGATTCTTCGCCTGGGAATAAGTATCCGTGCTGATCTATTATTAACCGGTCAATAAACTGTTTGTCGGGAGGAACTGTCCAGTCCCGCACAGGATTTAAGTATTGGATCCCAAAGCCGCCATAAAATTTTTTAAAAACTTCGATGACTTCATCCATATGGCCAGGAAAATGCATTAATTCCCTGGTTAGGCCGTCAGCTACAGTCGCAATATTGTTCTCCAGGCAATACACAATTGCGCGTATATGCCAGCTCAGTGTCGTAAATCCGCACGTTGAGAGAATAAGTAACTTAAATCTAAAAAGATATCTAAAATAATTGTCATAGCTTATAAACTTTACAAGCTTGGTTGTTTGTATAGTCTTGTGGAGAAATATATTATGCGCGAATTTGTTTTTAAGCGCATTAATATTACCGCTGATGCCGGGAACGTTTTTCTTGCACCCTTGGTAAAAAGTCAAAAAATGGATGCAGGAGAATTCCTTGGCCATCAATGCCGCTACGCATGTCGAATCCGTCCCGCCAGAATAAAGTATCACGCAACTGTCTTTTTTACTGCCAGATGACATCTTCGGGGTTAATCTTTAGTTTTTTAAAAAAGTAATGCGTAATCTTGCCGAACACGAGATAAGGTAAATGTATAAAAAATGCTAGGATTTTTGTGAAATAGATCCGAATTCCGTACGGCAACAGCAATGCCACCGAACATAGCAGTACTGCGACAATAAATTTTAGCATCTTCAATGGAAATGGCTCGTTCATATTTTTATTCTATGGCTATTGTGCTTGATTGTCAACCACAAACTACCCCTACTAATAAGTTGCATTTATTTATATTTATTGGTAAAATTAATTGTTTTAGAAATAAAATAACGCAACTTATCCTGCCGGCAAGTATGAATCGAGCTAATAGAATCTTCGGGATGTTTATGCTGCTTCTGGTTATTGTATTATCCATCGAGGCAGCTACCAGGTTATTTTTTGCAATAACGCACAAGAAAATTGACAGCTTCAGGAATTTTTCTTTTAACAGAGAACCCGGGATTTACATGTCCGATCCTGTGCTTGGTTACAAATTGATGCCCAATGTGTCTCGCAACGCCTTTACTTCAGATTTTAGTGTCGTTTATAAAACAAACAGCCTGGGATTGCGTGAAAAGGAGCTCACAGACTCAAAAAAGTTCAGGGTACTTTTTCTTGGCGATTCACTGACATTCGGAGAAGGCATACCATCTGGAAGCAGATTTTCCGACCTCATAGAGAAAGAAATAAGAAATGTATATTCGATTAATGCGGGAGTACCCGGATATAGAATAAATCAAATGTATTCATGGTTAGAGGACTATGGGATGGCCCTAAAACCGAACCTCATAATTTGCTCAATAATTCCTCCTTGCTTAATCTGGTCAATTGATAAGAAGGCGGAAAGCTCCCCTAATTTATTCATACTGGAAAGAGAGAAGAAATATACCGAGAATAGGAGCGCTTATTTTATTAACCATTTTAAGAAAATATCTGACCAGGCATTGTCTAAGAGTTATTTTTACTGCGTGCTTAAAGTAAATATCCAGATCGTGCGAATGTTATTTATTTTAAAAGAGCGAGACAAAAAATTATGGGATGAAATTGGAGAAAATGCTGCCAGGCTTCGCAAAATAGCGAAGGAGCAAAAAAAAGAAGTCGTCAAAAGAGAGTCCGGCAAGATATTCCTGGGTCTCAAAAACATATGCGACCGTGCGCACACAAATTTGTTACTCGTTAACATTTATCCAGTTTCGATGCCATGGCTAAACGTTTTTTTTAGGGAGAACGGAATTGAATACCTTGACCTTGCTCCTCGATTAAATAAAGTTTATAAAGAAATACACTTTTCTATTGATCTGCATTATAACGAAGCGGGCAACAAGATTATCGCTGATTCTCTCAAAGAGTATATAATAAACCGATATAAATACGAGATGGGGGCTTTTAAAGAATAACAGCGGAAGTAAGACATTATTAAAGCCGCGTTTTTCCCCGCAAGTACCTCAAATACAGGAAGGGATCATAAAGCCTGCGGGTTATAGAGTTAAACAGCGATTCGCTCTGGTAAATGAACTTCAGCCTTGAGGCGATATTATAATATTTCTTTTCTAACTGCCTCATCAACCCCCAATATTTTGTGGCTTCGAAACAGTTATTGCGCAGTATTCCTTTTATGCTCTTGTTTTTTTCGATAAAAGCGCAGAATTTTCCGCTGTCTTTATAATTTCTCGAAGTAATGATAAAAATTAAACGCATATTTTGATACCCTAGATCAAGGAGCCTTTGCACATTCTGGAATATAATGCCACAATGGGTCTTTCCGGTTACCGACTCATAGCTTGCTTCCTCCATCCCATACACGGTGATATTAAGGAAAATATTGCTTGCGACGATTTTTTCGGGGCCATATTCATGGAGCAGTACTCCGTTGGTGTTAATCAACAGTTTTTTCTTTGGGTGCGCCAACATAACCCTTTCAATGAAGCCTTTCGTGCGCTTGGAAAAAAGCGGCTCCCCTCCGGAAATAGTAACAAATTCTGCTGCGGGGATGATATCATCTTCTATTTCCTCAAGAAGCTCATCTGATAACCTGTTTTCTTTTTCCTCATCCCGCTGTGAAACATGGTAACACATATAACAGTTATTATTACAGGAGTAACTTGGGATAATATTGACGGCTTGAGGCAAATAATCGAGTTTGCATTTCTTCTCAGAAATGGCGCTTTTTATAAAAGGCCTGTTTAACAGTTGAGATTCATCAAAATAGGGGTAGAAAAAACAGCTCGAACCTTTGCAAAAACTCCAGTCATTTTTTAATATCAGCTTCCTCTGAAATTGAAACTGAGGAGAATTCCAGCCGTCCTTTATTCCGCTATTTATAATTATATGGTTCTGGCCCCTGAACATATTATTACAGCAGGTAGCAAGAAACGCCTTTTCGCCGGATGCAGGTGAAATCCGCAGCCTGTAAAAACTGCGGTAACAATTAGCAAGCCTTCTATTGTCCATATTCTTTAACTCCGGAATGATAGCGAATTTTCCCTGAAAGCAGTCCTCCTGAGTAACAAAGCGAGCTTAAGAAAAGAAAAAGCGCTGCGATAACTCTATAAATTAAATTGGCCCTTAGAGACATTGCGATATGCATAAACCATATTTTTCCTGCTTTGTTATTGGAAATTATCCCCGGACTGCCATTTTTAGCGATGGAATACGCCTTGCCTCTTCCCTGTAAAAATGATTTTATGAAATATGCGCCCAGGCCTTGCTTGCCTGTTGAATGCAGAATCGATAGTCCTTTTACAAAATATATTTTGCCGGCGCCTTTTAATATCCGGTCATTTAGTTCGGTTTCTGCCGCGCCAAAACGTATGCTTTCGTCAAAAAAACCGTATTTTGAAAATGCCTCTTTTTTATAGGCGGCATTCCCTCCTAATAACGCATTCGATGCTCCCAAAGGGTTTACATTGGCTTCGAGATAAAAGTTGTCTGACTGATTGCGGGATAACCTGAAAATATCTCTTGCGTTATTTTCGGTAATATAACCTCCGCCTATTGCCGAAGCATCGGGATGGCTCTTAAAGCCCTCGCATAAATTTATAAGCTGGCTCTTTTCCGGCAAAATGCAATCATCATCAATAAAATAGATTATTTCTCCTTTTGATTCTTTGATTCCTAGGTTCCTGGCCGAGTTTACCCCCGGGATATCCGAGCGGTAGACTTTAAGGCGTTTGTTCAACAATGCCTCATCCTCAAGCCAGCTTTGTGATTCTTTATCCTTCTTATCCAATACTGCGATAATTTCATACTCAAAATTTCCCTCTGTATCCTGGCTTAAGACGGACACCAGGCTCTTCCTCAAAGCAGCCGGCCTGTTTAACGACGGTATTATTACGGAAATATACGGCAACATCCCCATTCCCTAACTTAATCCGCG